>CAZTGQ010000062.1:0-1309 GCA_964613345.1 uncultured Acidaminococcales bacterium
GTATTATTTGCTTTTACCACCTTAATTGGTAACTATTTCTATGCAGAGAACTGTATTGCTTATTTAAACGGTGGGAGGATGCCGGAAAAGGGTACCATGACCATTTTCAGAATCATAGCAGCTATTTTGATTTTCTTAGGAGCTGGTATGAGCATGTCCGCTGTTTGGGCTATTGCAGATATTCTTATGGCCTTCATGTGCTTCATCAATATTCCTGCTATTGCCGTTTTAGGTGGCACAGCTATTGCAGCTATGAAGGATTATGCTAAACAAAAGGATGCAGGACAAAATCCTGTGTTTAAGGCCGAGCATATTGGTCTGAGCACGGAGAACCTAGATTATTGGAAATAACAGCTTTATTTCTTAAGATATGTAGGGAAATAATGGTTAGACCATTATTTCCCTATTTTTTTTGTTCTTTAAAGAAAATAGACGGGAAAATAGCCGAAAAATAAATATGACCAGGTACTAAAAAAATAGGGCCTGCTGTCATACAACGGCGGTATTTTTAACATGCATAAATTGTCAGAATAAACTAATACTTTTAAATATAAAATAAGTTTACAAAATGCAAGCGAAATAAAAAAATACCCCTCTAAGTTGATAAATTCTAGGGTTTTAAATTGACTACAATTTCCAAACAATTTTAAAAGGGGTGCATTTTTTTGTGGAGAGTATTATAATTAAGGTGTCGAAGGAAAGGTATTAGTAAGAAAATTGTTTTCAAAAAAGTTACAAGGAGGTAACGTCAATGATTAGTTTTTTTGTGTGTCTAGCTATTTTAATCGTAGGTTATTTTGTTTATGGCGGCTATGTTGAAAGTTGTTTCAAGCCACCTATCGATGACAGGAAGACTCCTGCTTATCGTCTAGAGGATGATGTTGACTATGTTCCCATGTCCACTCCTCGTGTTTTCTTAGTGCAATTATTAAATATTGCTGGTTTAGGACCTATTTTCGGTGCTTTGTCCGGTGCTTTATGGGGACCTGTGGTATTCCTTTGGATTACCTTCGGAACCATTTTTGCAGGTGCTGTTCATGATTTCTGCTCCGGTCTATTGTCCGAGCGTAATGATGGTGCCAGCATCGCCGAAATCGTTGGTAAATATTTGGGCGATATCATGAGAAGTGTTATGCGTGGCTTCTCCGTAGTTCTTTTGATTTTGGTTGGTGTAGCATTTACTACCGGCCCTGCAGGCTTATTAACCAAAATTACTCCTGAGGCTATGAACTTCAACTTCTGGTTGGTAGTTCTTTTGATTTACTATTTCGTAGCAACCTTCCTTCCTATCGACAAGGTTATTGGTAAG
>CAZTGQ010000062.1:1319-8292 GCA_964613345.1 uncultured Acidaminococcales bacterium
TCTGCTTAATTTTCATGGCTGTTGGTGTTGCTGTAATGCTTTTTGCTAAGGGATACACCATTCCTGAAATTTCCTTGACCAGCTTACATCCTGGCAAGACTCCTATTTGGCCTATCATGTTCATCACCGTTGCTTGTGGTGCTATTTCCGGCTTCCATGCTACTCAGTCTCCTTTGATGGCTCGTTGCATTAAGTCTGAAAGAGATGCTCGTAAGATTTTCTATGGTGCTATGGTTTGTGAAGGTATGATCGCTTTGGTTTGGGCAGCAGCTGGTACTTGTTTCTACAAGGATACTGTTGGTTTGCAACAAGCTTTCGCTACTTACAAGGGTGCCGGCGGTGTTGTTTATGACATCTGCAAGGGTCTGATGGGTAGTGTAGGTACCATTATCGCTATGATCGGCGTTATTGCTTGTCCTATTTCTTCTGCTGATACTGCTTTCCGTGGTGCTCGTTACACTCTATGTGACTGGTTCAAAATTGACCAAAAGACCATTAAGAGCAGATTGATGCTTTCTATTCCTATCATTGCTATTGGCGGTGCTTTAACTCAGGTTAACGTTACCATTCTTTGGAGATATTTCTCCTGGACCAACCAAACCTTAGCTATGATGGTACTATGGGCTGGCGGTATCTATCTACTAGCTAACAAGGGTAACTACTGGATTGCTATCATTCCTGCAACCTTTATGTCTGCAGTAAGCTGCACTTACATTTTGATTGCTAAAGAAGGTTTGCAATTATCTACAGGTATTGCTTATCCTGCAGGTATTGCCTTCGCTATTATTTGCTTCTGCCTCTTCTGGGTAAGAGCAAAGAAGGTTCAACGTGGTGAAATTGATTTGGCTGATAAGCCTGTTGAAGCTTAACTCGTACACAAAATAAAATCCGCTCTCCAATGGGGAGCGGATTTTTGTTGTATATATAAGGTATTTACCAAAGATTTAAAACGTGTTGCAGGGTCAAGCTGACTATGGTAATACCAAGCCAGCAGCAGGCACCCATGATAATGGGCTTACCACCTGTTTTTACGAGCTTGACGATATTACTGTTTAAACCAATGGCGGCCATGGCTAGAACTATAAAAAATTTACTTAGTGTTTTAATAGGAGCAAAAAGTGTGGGTGAAAGGCCGGAGCTAATGGCTAAAGTTGTTATCAGGGAAGCTCCTACAAAGTAAAGAATAAAGAAGGGGAAAATAGCCTTGAGATTAACCTTTTTACTACTTTGAGCCTTAGAGCTTTTTGTCCTTAGGAAGGCTAAAACTAGGGTTATAGGAATAATGGCCAAGGTTCTGGTTAGCTTTACGGTTACAGCCTTATCTAAGGTCTGGGAGCCTAAATTCCACATGCTATCCCAGGTGGAGGCAGCAGCAGTTACAGAGGAAGTGTCATTAACGGCAGTGCCGGCAAAGATGCCAAAGGCTTCCCCGGAGTGAGTGGAAAAGCCCAGAACAGATCCCAGGGTGGGGAAAATAATGGCGGCTAGAAGATTAAAGAAGAAAATTACGGAAATAGCCTGTGCTACTTCTTCGTCATCAGCATCAATAACAGGTGCAGTAGCTGCAATAGCGCTGCCACCGCAGATAGAAGAGCCCACACCTACGAGAGTGGAGATTTTTTGAGGAATAGCTAGCCCCCGGTGAAGGGCATAGGCGATTATGAGGGACGTGGCAATGGTGCAGATGATGATAGGCAGGGACTGCTGGCCTGTAGCTAAAATAACATGAAGATCCAGTCCGAAGCCTAGAAGTATTACTGCCCATTGCAGAATTTTCTTAGAAGTAAATTTGATTCCTGCTTCCAGTTTGCCTTTGTCTTTCAGCAATTGAGTAACAATCATTCCGGTGATAATAGCAATAACAGCGCCACCAATTAAGGGAAATAAATTACCTAGGAACCAAGAGGGGATGGCAATTATAAGACATAGACCAAATCCACGGCCGTTTTGTTCAATCCAATTCATAGCAGGACCTCGTTTTCTTAATTTTTGTATCAATATTAACATATTTTAGGGCAAATAGTAAAGAAGAACCATAGCTAGGATAAGCTTGAGCTTGGCGGTATAATTTACACCATCTCAAAGATAACTAGCTATGGTTTTTTTAGAGCATTATTTCTGGTTCATGAGTATTAGCTGCCAACTTTAATTTTTCGGTATGGGCCTTTTGGTTTAAATCAGTATCCTTCATGTTATTAACAAAGAGTAATAGTCTGTTCATAACGTTGACATCACTTACACCACTATCGAAATCCAAGGAAAGCAGATTCATTTGGGGATAGAGATCTTTAATCTTTTTCTCCACACCCTTGGAGATAATATGGTTGGCAATGCAACCAAAGGGCTGAAGACTAACTACATTGTACACTCCGGATTTGGCAAAGCTGACAATTTCGGCTGGCAGTAGCCAACCCTCGCCAAATTGGGCAGCCCTATTGATAATTTCCTTACCATTTTTGGCTTCCTCAAAGATGTCCTCAAAGGGAGTGAAATAGGTGAATTGCTGACCGATTTTGTTGATTTTTAAAATTTGCTTGGTAATCCAGGTGTAAATAAAATCAACAACTAGGGTAGGTATTTTGTCCGTATCCAAATAAAATTTCTTGTTGGTTAAGCGATTAACGAAGATTTGGAGGAAAAAGCTGGATAAAAGGGGCGGAAGAACCTCAATATCATGTTCCAAAAGCCAAGTGGTAATATTTTTATGAGCAAAGGCATTGAACTTCAAATAAATTTCACCCACCACTCCTACCTGAGGTAGGACTACGTCAGTTTTGGCTGCAGCCTGAAATTCAAAGCAGGCTTTTTTCAGCAGCTTAATGAGACCACTATGGCTATTGGCACTGATACACTCAGCACCTAGAGCTAGATATTTGTTTTTAAGCTCTTCTGCTAGACCAGGCTTTATTTCCCTAACTAAGGTAGCATGATAGAACTTAGAGAGACAATCACTAAATAACACGGCTACTACAGTTACTCGTGCAATTTTCAGCCAGTTTAGGGAAAAACCGTTTTGGTCATTCTGCAAGGTCTTGTCATAGTTAATGGAAATGACTGGAATATCCTTGTAACCAGCACTAATTAAGGCCTGCTTTACTAATCCAATATAGTTGGTGGCTCGGCATTGTCCCCCTGTTTGGGTAATACCCACTGCTGTTTTCTTCAGGTCATATTGCCCCGAAGCCAGAGCCTTGAGAAAGTCTCCTACCACTAAGGTTGCAGGGTAGCAAACCTCATTGTTGGCGTATTTCAGCCCCAGGTCAGCACTGACAGAGTCGCTTTTAGGCAGTGTCACAATGTTGTAGCCGGTTAGCTTAAATAAGGGAGTTATCAAAGGGGTTATAAAGCTAGTTAATTCAGGCACTAAAATGGTGTAATCCTGACAGCTCTTGTCGAAAGCCTTGTTTGTGATGAAGGGCTCTTGAGGATGAACTGAGCCTCTGTTATAATGCATGCTTTCTACCAGAGAGCGAACTCGTAGTTTAAGAGAGCCTACATTATTGACGTCGTCGATTTTAAGAACGGTGAGAGCTTTGCCGTGGCGATGAAGAACCCCACCTACTTCGTCTAAAAGAAAGGCATCGGGGCCACAGCCAAAGGAGGTCATCTCCATGAAATGAACGGAGTCGTCCTGCCCAGCTACCCAATCAGCTGCTTTTAAAATTCTATTGATGTAGGCCCACTGCTGAGTGAGATAGGAATCGTTGATTTCTATGGTGCTGTTTTGTCGCACCAGATCCTCGCTAATGACGTTAATCCCCATGGAGCTAATGATAGAAGACAATTTGTGCTGTACTAAGGGATCAGTGTGATAGGGACGACCTGCCAAAAGAATGGTGAGACGATGCTGAGCCTTGGCGTGGGCTAAAATTTCCTCCGCTTTAGCCTTTATAGCTTCGTCGTAGACGTCCTGGGCTCTTAGGGCAGCCTTAATAGCACCCTTAATGGTGAGCAGGTCAATTCCTAAATAGGTCAGATATTTTTTACATTGCTTAGTTAGTTGCTCTTCATTTTTAAAGCTGATTACCGGTGCATCTAAAGGAATATCCGTGGGGATTACACTTTTAATAACATCGGAATAACCTGTTACAATAGGACAGTTAAAGCTATTAGTTTGCCTAGTATCATCTAGCTTCTCATAGACCACATAGGGCATGAAAATTCTGGAAACATCCTTGCTAATTAAATTATAGATATGACTATGAGCTAGCTTTGCAGGAAAGCAAATGTTGTCAGACATAATGCTGTGAATACCCTTTTCGTAGGCACTAAAACTGGACGGGTCTGACAGGCAGACTTTAAAACCGCAGAAGGTAAAGAGAGCATGCCAAAAGGGATAATTCTCATAGCTGTTTAAGCAACGCGGAATGCCAATGACTCTGGTGCTGTCTTGGTTCACCGGTCTGTTAAAAAGCAGATCATATTTGTAGTCATAAATATTTTCACCGGCAGAGATACTAGTTCCTTGATTGGTGAAAACTTTTTCGCACTTATTGCCGGAAAAGTAGACATTGCCATTAGCAAAGCTATATTTTTTAATGTAGCAGGCATTTTCGCAGCCCTGACAGTTAAGCTCCGTGGTAGTATAGTTGGCCTTGGTTAAAAGCTCATCCAAGGTTACCGCACCTTGAGCATTTTCCTTAGCCCGTAGAGCACACCCATAGGCTCCCATGATTTCCGGAATATTACTTCTGTGGACATGGGTATTGGTGAGAAGTTCAAAGGCTCTAACTACAGCATCATTTTTCATGGTGCCACCTTGGAGCACAATTTCCTCTCCTAATTGGCTCATATCCTTGAGCTTTAGCACCTTATGAAGACAATTTTTAATGACTGAATAGCAAAGACCGGCAGCAATATCATTAGTGGTGACACCCTCTCTGAGTACCTGCTTCACCTTAGAATTCATAAAGACGGTGCAGCGTGTTCCCAGCTCACAGGGGGATTTAGCCAAACAGGCAAGACGAGCAAAATCCTCTACGGAGTAGTCTAGGCCCTTGGCGAAGGTTTCAATAAAGGTACCGCAACCGGAGGAACAGGCCTCATTAATCTCTGTATGGGATAAAATGCCGTGGTCCACAAAAATAGCCTTCATATCCTGTCCGCCAATATCTAGAATAAAGGAGACTTGAGGATTTATTTTTTTAGCGGCCAAATAGTGAGCGATGGTTTCAATAATGCCATAGTCCAGTTTAAAGGCGGCTTTAATTAAATCCTCGCCATAGCCGGTGGAGCAGCTGCTGCGTATTATAGGATTTGCTCCTATTTTTAGGCACTGGGCATAGAAGGCTTCGAGGGCCTTTTGCACAGCACCGATGGGATTGCCGTTATTAGCTGTATAGTAGGTGAAAAGAATATGCTCGTTGTCATCAATGGCAATAACCTTTGTTGTTGTGGAGCCTGAGTCAATACCTAAATAAACAGATGTGACATCCTTGGTGAGAGCGCTAGTGTGAATAGTATCCTTCTGCTTTTCCTTAAGCCACAGATCATATTCCTCCTGAGAGGTAAAGATAGCAGGCAGCATATCTTCCCTGCGGCTAGTGAGAGGCATAGGATTTTCTAAGAGGGTAATTAACTTGTCCAGAGCTTGAGGAGCAGCCTTGTCAGCTGCTAGTGCTGTTCCCCAGGCAGGTAGAAGATTAGCCTTCTCCGGTAAAAAGAAGTTTACATAGGGCATGCCGATGTAGTCCATGATGGCCTTGCGCAAAGCAGGTAAAAAGGTTAAGGGACCGCCACAGAATAAAACCTGAGGCGTAATGGTACAACCATGGGAAAGAGTGGAAACAACCTGCACGGCCACGGCATGAAAAATAGAAGCAGCAATGTCCTCCTTGCAAACATTTTTGCTTAAAAGATTTTGAATATCTGTTTTAGAAAAGACACCACAGCGGGAGGCCATGGGATAAATATGCTTGGAAGCTTGGGCTAAGGTATTTAACTCCTCTAAGGACACATTAAGTAAAATAGCCATTTGATCGAGAAAGGCTCCTGTACCACCGGCACAATTACCATTCATTCTTAAATCTGCGGAACCATCCGGGCGCAGATAAACTATTTTGGCATCTTCACCACCAATATCAATAATGGTAGCTGTATGGGGATACATAGTTGTAACAGCTTTAGCTGTGGCTACTACTTCTTGCTCAAAGGGAAGGTTAAGCTTTTCTGCCAGCCCCATGCCTACTGAGCCGGTGATGGTCAAACGAAGGCTGGAGGACCCAACCTGACCTTTCAAGGCACGGAAGAATTCCAGAATCACTTGAGTGATGTTGGCCTGGTGCCGCTTATAGCGAGAAAATATTAAATTATTATTACTATCGATTACTACAACCTTGGCCGTAGTGGAACCGATGTCTAAACCAACATTATACGTTGTCATAGTGCACCTCTTTTGCTATCCAACATTATAGCACAAATTTGGGAAAACTCCAGTAGTAATGGGGGATAGGAGGATTATATTTAAAACTATGGTTTAAAATGAAAACCCCTATTTTATTTCCTCTGCATATGCTAAAATAGTAGGGAATTTTAACGAAGGATGGAACCCTATGACGGAAGAAAAAGCACCCGTAACTACTAATAATCATAAATTTTTAAAGGGCACGATGATTTTAACCATTTCCAGTATAGTGGTTAAGATTATTGGTGCTCTAAATTGGGTTATCCTCTCCAGGGTTATTGGTGGTGAAGGTATTGGCCTGTACCAAATGGGATTTCCTATATATTTGATGGCTATCACTGTTTCTTCTGCAGGTATTCCTGTAGCTATATCCATTGTTACGGCGGAAAAGTTAGCTCGCAAGGATTACTTTGGTGCCCAAAGGGTTTTTCATGTTACCCTTAGACTTTTACTGTGTACGGGGTTATTTTTCTCGCTCTGTGTTTTCTTTGGGGCCAGGGTTTTAATTGATGCCCATTGGATTCGTGATCCCAGATCCTACTATTCTATTATCGCCTTAGCTCCTGCCGT
>CAZTGQ010000063.1:0-7810 GCA_964613345.1 uncultured Acidaminococcales bacterium
TCGACTTCTCAAGGTCACCAACCATATGCGGTGGAACTCTGAAAATTCGAGCTATCTCGTTAATCTGAAATTTTCTTGTTTCTAAAAACTGTGCTTCATTGGGGCTAATGGAAATTGGCGTATACTTCATGCCTTCTTCAAGGACTGCTACCTTATTGGCATTAGCACTGCCGCCAAAAGCACTGTTCCAACTGTTCCTTACTCTTTCAGGGTCTTTTACTACACCGGGATGTTCTAAGATACCGCCCGGTGTTGCACCATTTGCAAAGAACTTGGCTCCGTATTCCTCGCAGGCTATAGCCATGCCTATAGCGTTTTTAGCCATAGCAATTGGCGAATAACCGACTAGACCATCAAAACCTAAACCAGGTATGTGCAGCACCTCTGAAGGCAGCAAAATAACTTCTTTTTCCTTGTTTAAAGGTGCATCTTCCAGGCCGCACAGGTACTTGTAAAAAATATTTCCTTTAGCATCCCGATTTACGCTAACCCTATTAGGCATTAATGGATAGATGCCAACAACCTCGCCTTTGCCATTTCTGATAAGTTGAGCATAGGCATTGCCCCAAAGGAGTAAATGCGTCATAAGAGTTTCCCTAAACATAAACGAGGTCATCTCCGGGTTAGGCTCATCATGTAAGAGAAAATACAGCGGATGCTCTAAGGCTTTATCTTTGCCACCACTATCCGTGTATTTGTAAAGATGTAAGGGCAAGCCTGCAACAGCTTCTGCTAACACCCTAACGCAGGAATACACTGCTGTCATCTGCATAGAAGAACGCTCGGTTACATTTTTTCCGGCCGTACTCCCACCAAAGAAAAACCGATAGGCACTGCCTACACTTACGTTTTGAGGTTTATCTCTTGATTTAAACAACTTGGTAAATATTTCTAAAATCTTGACCACCTCCTAAAATTCATATTTCTGTCAGACAAACAACAATCCCCTGTCATCATAAACAGATGCTCCGTTATCATTTCCACAGCGAATAGCCCGGTCTAAAGCCATAATCGTGGCTATAGCACCGTCAATTTTCTCTGTGGATTTTTCTTTATCTGCTTTAATGTTCCCGGCAGGGTCTGTCCTAATGAAGATGTTATCCATATTCCATCTAAGCACCGGATTACCACCATGGGCAATTTTCTGCTCTAAGGTTAGTTTCATCAGTTCTTTGGTAGGCGGTGACATATCCTTAAATCCTTGTCCGAACGGCACTACCGTAAATCCCATGCCTTCAAGGTTTTGCACCATCTGCACAGCACCCCATCTATCAAAGGCAATTTCACGTATATTATACTTTTCACCTAGTTCTTCTATAAATTTCTCAATGTAGCCGTAATGCACTACGTTACCTTCGGTAGTCTGGATAAGTCCCTGCCTTGCCCACACATCATAGTTCACATGGTCACGCTTAACCCTTAAATCCAGCGTTTCTTCCGGTAGCCAAAAATATGGCAGAACTACAAATTTATCATCTTCATCTGACGGTGGAAAAACTAAAACGAAAGCTGTAATATCTGTAGTGCTGGAAAGGTCAAGTCCGCCATAGCATACTCTGCCAATAAGGCTTTTTTCATCCACCTTAAAACTGCAAGCATCCCATTTATCCATTGGCATCCAACGGATAGCTTGTTTTACCCATTGGTTAAGTCTGAGCTGTCTAAAAGAGTTCTCCTCCGCAGGATTTTGTTTAGCTGATTCGCAGGCCGCCTTTACCTTATCTATGCCAACGGTAATATCTAAAGATGGATTAGCCTTCTTCCAAACCTTAGGATCAGTCCAATCATCGGACTCCTCTGCCCCATAAATCACTGGGTAAAAGGTGCTGTCATGCTTTCTGCCCTCTAGAATATCCTTAGCCTTTTGGTGTGTTTCATAGCAGATGCTATTGGTGTCCGTACCGGCCGTAGTGATTAAGAAATATAAAGGCTGCATACGAGCATCGCCTGAGCCTTTGGTCATAACATCAAACAGCTTTCTATTTGGCTGTGTATGCAATTCATCAAAAACAACCCCATGAATGTTGAACCCATGCTTGGAATAAGCCTCTGCCGACAGGACTTGATAAAAGCTGTTCGTTGGCAGATAGATTATTCTTTTTTGTGAGGCTAATATTTTTACCCTTTTATTAAGTGCCGGACACATCCGTACCATATCTGCCGCAACATCAAATACGATAGTTGCTTGTTGACGGTCAGCAGCACAGCCGTAAACTTCGGCACGTTCCTCCCTATCACCACAGCAAAGCAGAAGTGCTACGGCAGCCGCCAATTCTGACTTGCCTTGTTTCTTTGGAATTTCAATATAAGCGGTATTGAACTGCCTATAGCCGTTAGGCTTTATTGTTCCAAATACGTCCCGTATAATCTGCTCCTGCCAATCAATCAGTTCAAATGGCTTTCCTGCCCAGGTTCCCTTCGTATGGCAAAGACATTCGATAAAACCTACGGCATAATCAGCAGCGTCTTTATCATACACAGAGCCTTTTGCCTTAAACTTGGTTGCCTTATACCGTTTTAGTTTTTTCAAATATCATCACCACCTTTACAAATAAAAATAGCCGCCTTATAGCGACTGTACGAGGAACAGCCCCCTTACGGGACCGTTCTTTTGTGCTTTAATTTAATTGTGCTCTTTAATTAGTATTGCCAGTGCAATTTCAGCGTCTTCATCGGCAGGCTCTATATCCCAGCCTCTATCGTAGTTTACCACTGCTTTGCCGTTTAGGCTTATCCAAGCTTTATAAATCTTACCGCCATCAATGCCATACTCGCTGCCTACCTCATAAACCTTAATTTGATATTTGTAGACCTTTCCTTTAATCAGTATTGCTCCTGTTTTCCACATAATTTTCATCCTCCGCTTTCATTTAGTTTACCTTTCGGTATGTGTATATTCGCTCTAAACGCACATAATAGCAAGCTATTTCTGCAATTAAAACTGTATACTTTACTGCTCTCCCATGAGGATGAATTTAACGTATTCTTTACGGTGTTCCTCCAAAAATATCACTAATTCGTAATAGCCATATTCGTTGGCAAGAAACTGCACCATGTTTACATCAAACATATTGGTGCGGCCTGTGTCGCGGATGGCTAGGATTTGCTTTTTTACAGTTTCGCTCATCATTTACCGTCTCCAATCTTACGGCAAATGTCTTCGCCATAGGCTACGCTAAGTCCTGAACCATTATCCCAAGCCACCATTATGCTGGCGATATCATCAACGCCTAAGACCGTGCCTTTGGTTCCGATTGGCGGTGCTTGGAAGTCATCCATCTTCACCAGCTCAACCCTGGTTCCTTTTGGATATTCGTTGCGTACTCTTTCAACCGTTTCTCTATTTGGAAACCGCATGGTCGACACCTCCTTTGAAAGCTGATGAGCCTGTAAAATTCTTAAGCAAGGTCTTTCTGACCTCTTTGTATTCTTTGCCAATAAACCCTAATCGTAAGAGGAAACATCTAAAAGCATATTTTTCATTTTCTACTTCTTTTTCTTTAGAATTTACCCGTTTTTGCTCTCTGGCAAGCTTTGCCAAGGCGCATACGAATTTACTGTAGGCTTCAACTAAGCCGTTATCTGAAGGTTTAATTTTAAACCAAGGGAAGGTTATCCTATCTTCTTCTTCAATCACCTCGGGCAATTCTTCAAGGCCTAATGCCTTTTGAATAAGCCTTCCCTTAGCTACTAAAAGGTTATTGAGGTTTTCCCAAGTTTCTGGTGTAAAAATATCTTTCGGCAATGAAATGTTTACATCAAGCATTTCAGGCTCGTTTTTCGAATCAGCAGGCTCGTCAGCCTTTTCTGCAGCCACCATATTATTCAACATCTTGTCTGCCAGCTTTTCCTCTTTGGAAGTAAAACCTTTTTCTTTTAGGGCTGCAAGCAGTCTTTCCATCGCTGTTTCGTTTACTTCTGCTCCCCAGCTTAGGTTGCTGTTCTTGCTTAAGGTTAAGCTGCCAATTTGGTAAGCACAGCTTGGAACACCAAGGTATTTTGCTTTCTCCAGGGTAAGCTCCTCCAAGGCTTTTACTAATTCTTTTCTGTTTTCGACTTCAAAATGTACATTCATGCTAATTGCCTCCTTTTGTTTTGGTAAGTACATATTCGCTCTAAATGTACTTATTATCAAGTCATTTAAGCCTAGTATCTAGTATACTTTTAGTCTTGCTGCGACCAAACGATACCCGCCAAAACAAAGCATACGCATGGAAGTGCCACACCATTGCCCCACATCTTATATTCCGCTGAATCCGAATGTGGATTTTTAAGCCACTTAATAATCTGATTCCGGCTCTTAGGCTTTTTAGCCGTTCCCATTATTCTTCGGTGTGTTTCAAACACCTCAGTCCAAAAGCTGATATCTTCTTCACTTGGGTTTTCAATGCCAAGGTCACTGCACCACCAATCCGGAAAGCCCTGCAGCCTTGCACATTCTGTCGGAGTCAGCCTTCTTACTATATATTTTGGCTCGTCCATGTAATTGACCACAGGAGCGTCTTTATAATCTCTTGCCGCAAGTGTTGGTGCCATCTCTTGATTGACCTGCATAAAACTGCCTGTTGTTAGAGAATATATTGGTGACGCCACCGCATTAGGTCCACGGGATATGATAGTTGGTTCAACCTCCTCTTCAATCTGAAAATTAAATTTAGCATTTTCTCCTTGATTAAATGCCGCACGGTCAATGCCGTATGCTGGCTCTGCCACAAAGTTTTCTTCGGGACTTGCCAGCATCTGGCTTGATGGTCCCTTAGGTCCATCATTTGCCGAGAGAGTAGCGTGTTTTTCGGCAAAAGCTACCACGTGTTTATCTACGGTGTTAAGCGTAAAACTGACACCTTCATTCACACCATCACCCTGTGGTCCGTTCTCGTCCTTCCTGCCAATCATGGAACCCTGCAAAACAAAGGTCTGTATCTGGTTACTTTGCCTAGCCATTAACGCACCGGATTTACCTTTTAGGTCTATTATCTCATCTCTTTGGTTTACATGAAAGGCTGTCATATTTTCCACAACAGCCATTCCACCTTGATTGCAAGCAGGATTACCGCCATTGCCATCAATGGTTCGCGAAGAATCTGCCTCGTAAAATCCACTATCAGGATTATCTGACTTCATGGAATTGCTGTCCTTAGAACAGATACAATACGCCTTAGGCACAAATACCGTCTGGTCATTATTGCAGGCAAGTGTTGCCGAAAGATTATCCTGCACTAAGGCACCTTTGCCACCGCCCTCACAACCACTGCGGATTTTCAGGGTCTTAGGTGTTTCCATTACAAACGGCTGGTTATTACCGCCTGTACCAAAAGTAGCCAACACGGTCTGTGCTTTATCCAAGGGTCCTACAAATCTTGAATCTTGGGAATGGTTTTCAAACACCAATGGCGGATGGTTTGACTTAGCACGAAGCGTAGAGGTTTTATCTTCTGTTACGTCCATCCGCTCTCCACCTTGGTCGTTTAAGCAGATTGTGCCTGTTTCTCCAAGGCAAGCCTCAGTACCTCCGGCAGTTTTTTGCCACGGGCAGCGGCCCTTCTTAGAATACCCAGACAAGCCTTCTGACTCAAATAATATTTCTCCTGCACTCCCGCCTGCAAAATCTGCGACAAGATAGATGCGTCTTCTGCGCTGGGGGACTCCCCAATATTGGGCATCGAAAACTCGCCAGGCAAGGGAGAAATCCTCTGCCACAATATTTCCTGCATTACTCCATTTGCCGCCTTTAAGTTCAGGAATAACAGCATCTTCTGTTTTGATTTTGCAGATGGCTTCAAGCACTGCTTTGAAGTCATCCCCTTTATTTGAAGAGAACGCTCCGGGGACATTTTCCCACACGATGTATCTTGGATATTTTCCATCTGTTGCATTCCTCATTTCTTTAATAATTCTAATTGCTTGGTAAAATAATATGGACTGACTGCCAACGAGTCCTGCCCTTCTTCCAGCAAGGCTCATATCCGTACAGGGTGAGCCGAAGGTTATAATATCCACGGGTGTAATTTTTGCTCCGTTTATTTGATTAATATCTCCTAAATGCTGTACGTCTGGCAGCCGTTTTGAAGTTACCCTAATAGGGAACGGCTCAATTTCTGATGCCCAGATAGGATTAATACCGGATAATATACCACCTAAGGCAAAACCACCTGAGCCATCAAAAAGACTGCCTAATGTTAATTTACGCATCGGCAGTCACCTCCAAATCCCAGAAATCAAAAAATGCACTGTTCTGTGACAACTCCACAAAACGAATGCATTTTTCTGCTACCAGCTTTTCTATCCAAAACGGTATTTTTCCCACGTTATCATAACGGCCATAAGCACCGAACATACATCGCATCCCAATATTTCTCGCTTTCACAGCATCATCAAATGTATCAAAATAACCAAGATGGATTTCTTTCTGGTTTACTTTTATTCTTGCCCTGAATTTATTTCTTGGAGCATACCAGCTTACTCCACTTACTCCCGAAGTATTATTTTTCTGAATCGGCTGATTCATCTGGTTCTGCTGATGTGTGCATATGCGAAGATTACTCGAACAATTATCTAAAGTATCAAGACTAATATGGTCAACCTCATATCCTTTCAAGCAATTCAATAAATAACTGTGCAGTTTTCTGCCACGGCAATCTATAATATAGAATCTTCCACTTTCACAGCTTGCATACCATTTTACATTACTGATTTTATGAAAGGCATCTCGGTCGAATCGGAATACCATTCCATTCGGCAATTTACCATACCCCACGTTGCCATCAAAGCTGTAAACAACATTACTCATTTTTTGCCTCCGTTTCTGGTTCAACCTCCAAATCATCAAATCGGATAGTCTTGCCGTCACGAAGAACGGAAATATCTTCTGTCTGTCCATTTCTGAATTGAGCATATCTTTTCACAGCCACATCTACAAATTTTTGTTCCAATTCTACACCATAACAAATTCTGTCCATCTGTTCACAGGCCATCAAGGTAGATGCACTGCCGAGAAAACCGTCCAGCACAATGCCATTTGACTGTGTACATTGTTTAATAAGATACGCTATCATCGGAACAGGCTTACTTGACGGATGTCCACATCCATCTTTTTCAGAATCCTTTATTCCATCGAATTCAAAGACGGCTGTCTGTTTCTGATCTCCATACCAGATATGTTTGCCGTCTTTACGCCAGCCCCATATAATTGGCTCCATATTAAACTTCCAATCGGTGCGCATAAATGGTGCCCTTGGCTTTTTCCAAATCAGACCTGCACCGACTTTAAATCCAGCATCTTCAAACGCATCATAAAACACACGGGTTTTCATGGTTGCATAGAATTCGTAGATTGATGCATCCAATGCCATAGCATTTTTGAAGTTTGTAAATACCTTCAAAAGAAATTCATATCCCTGCTTATCGTTTAAATTGTCATTTGCAATCGTGCCTGACTTATTTTTCAGTTCTACAAAATATGGAGCATCGGTACATACAAGGTTTACCTTGATTTCTCCCAGCAGCTTTTCAAAAGTGGCCGGGTCTGTAGAATCACCACAGATAACTTTGTGCTTGCCTAATGTCCAAATATCGCCAAGCTTAGAAAAAGTCGGCTTTTTCAGTTCTTCTTCCACATCAAAGTCATCGTCTTTTACATCTTCCCCGGTATTAAAGAGCTTATCCAGTTCAGCAGGCTCAAAGCCAGTAAGAGCAACATCAAACTCTGCACCCTGCAAGGATTCGATTTCAATTTTCAAAAGTTCTTCATCCCAGCCTGCGTCCATAGCAAAACGGTTATCTGCTATGATGTAGGCTTTCTTCTGTGCCT
>CAZTGQ010000064.1:0-1310 GCA_964613345.1 uncultured Acidaminococcales bacterium
AAGGAAAGCACCTGAGGATCAATACCGATATTGGTATTAAGAGCAAAATCATTCTCTAAGCTAATTTTAACCTTTTTGAAATGCTCAGCAAGAGGATAAAGCTTTTTAACATCAATCTGAGGATCTCTGTCCCTACCGGTAAGAGTATCCACAATGGATTCAGTAGCAGTATGACTGGTGCTCATGGAAAATGGTGATAAAGCAGTATCCACCATGTCAGCGCCTGCTTCAATGGCTTTTAAAAGGGTCATGGAACCCATACCGCTGGTGCAGTGGGAATGAACATTAATAGGAACCTTGATTTCTGCCTTTAGGGCAGTAACTAAATCATAGGCTGCATAGGGAGCTAATAAACCGGACATATCCTTAATACAGATAGAGTCAGCACCTAAATCAACTAAATCCTTAGCTACCTTTACAAAGTCGTTATCCTTGTGGTAGGGGCTGATGGTATAAACCAAAGCACCCTGTGCATGAGCACCGGCATCCTTGGTAGCCTTCATGGCAGTTTGTAAATTCCTTACATCATTGAAGGCATCAAAAACACGGATAATATCAATACCGTTAGCAACAGAACGCTTAACAAATTCAGTTACAACATCATCAGCATAGTGATTATAGCCGAGAATATTCTGTCCACGAAGAAGCATTTGCAGCTTGGTATTTTTTACATGAGCTTTAATAGTGCGCAGTCTTTCCCAAGGATCTTCATTCAAGAAACGAAGGCAGGAGTCGAAGGTAGCGCCTCCCCAGCATTCTAAAGCATAAAAACCGGCAGCATCTAGTTGCTCCAGTACGGGAAGCATATCACTTGTCCGCATACGTGTTGCGGTCAAGGATTGATGGCCGTCTCTGAGTACAGTTTCCACAATTTTTACAGGATTTGGATTATTCATGTCATACCCCTCTCGGATTTTTTTTCATTATATCATATCTGCTGCTAAAATAAGCAATACATTTTTACTAATGGGAATTATAATAAAAAAATTCTTATGAAAGCAAGAGATAAAGAAAGGACTTGGTTATTAACCAAATCCTTTCTGCTAATAATGCAAGGTTAATTTCCAGCAGAACTGGAAGGCGGTTTAGGAGGCTGTCTTAACGGGGCAGGTGTATTGCTGCTGCTAGGACGGGGAGGCTTGGGTACGCTAATGGCACCACCGGAGCTACCGGGTAATTTGCCTCTATCAATGTCCGTGCTGTTTTTGTCCACTTGTCCGTCTTTATCCACTGTCTTACCATCGCCGGGTTTTTTATTCTTATCCTTATCTTTGTCTTTATCCTTATCCTTGTCGTCTTCCTTGCCAGGA
>CAZTGQ010000064.1:1320-3627 GCA_964613345.1 uncultured Acidaminococcales bacterium
TTTAAAGCTTTCCACAGGTAGCTCCTCTACAGCACCTGCCATGAAGGTGTGCCAAAGAGTTGCAGGCTCACCGCCACCGGTCATACCATGGAGGGTTTCATTGTTATCGTCACCAATCCAGACAGCACAGGACAGGTTAGGCGTAAAGCCGACAAACCAAGCATCACGGTATTCACTGGTAGTACCTGTTTTACCGGCACAGGGTCTGCTGATAGCAGCACCGGTACCAGTACCGCGACGCATAACGTCTTGCATCATGTCTACTAACATGTAGGCACTGGAGGGTTTACAAATTTCTATAGGATTAGCTTTGTGTTCGAAGATAACCTTGCCATTGCGGTCAACTACTTTGGCGATGGCTACAGGCTTGTTAAAGTTACCCATATTTGCCATGGCACCAAAGGCACCGGCCATTTCCAAGGGGGTAACACCGTGAGTTAAGCCGCCTAAAGCCATAGAAGGATTAGCATCAGTCATTTTACCGTCTTCTACCAAGGTGGTAATACCCATCTTCTTGGCTAAGGCAACAACCTTGGCATTGCCAAATTGGTTGGACATCTTAATAGCAGGAATATTGTAGGAATTAATGAGAGCCGTACGCATGGTAACCTTACCATGGAAACGACGGTCATAGTTTTGAGGATTCCAGGAACCCTTAATAGCTTCATCTTCAATAATAGTGTTGGGATTAGCACCCTGCTCTAAGGCATTTAAATAAACAAAGGGTTTAAAGGCAGAACCGGGTTGGCGCTCTGCCAATACGGCACGGTTAAATTGGTCGCCTCCTCGACCACCAATCATGGCCTTAATAAATCCGGTCTTAGGATCCACCGCCACGATAGCTGTTTGAGGTTGTTTGTTTTTATTTTTGTCTGTGTAATAGGTTGGGGCCAAGGCGGCAGCCTTTTCAGCTGCAACCTGCATTTTAGGATCCAAGGTAGTGTAGACCTTTAAACCTTGCTTGTAAACTGCATCGGGGCCATATTGGTCAATAAGCAATTGAATGCAATAATCTACGAAGTATTTTTTAGAACCTAGGGAGGTAGTCATGCTTTTGTAAACTAATTTGGTACCAACAGCTTTATCCATTTGAGCTTGCGTGATAAAACCATATTTTACCATTTGCTCTAAAACAGTTTTTTGTCTTTCTGCTCCAGCCTTAGGATTGCTAAGGGGGGAGTAGTAGTTAGGGCTTTTGGGTAGACCGGCAATCATAGCACATTCTGCCAGATTTAAATCCTGCACATGCTTGCCAAAATAAGTATTGGCAGCTGTTTCCACGCCATAAGCACCTTGACCAAAATAAATCTGATTTAAGTACATTTCAAAAATTTCTTGCTTAGAATATTTTTGCTCTAATTGAAGCGCGATAAAGGCTTCATGAACTTTACGACCAATAGTTCTTTCTTGGGTTAAAAAGTGGTTTTTGGCTAACTGTTGGGTGATGGTACTGCCACCCTGCATCTCTCCATAGGCTATATTGGTGTAAATAGCTCTGGCAATGCCCTTGAAGTCGATGCCGCCATGCTCGTAGAAACGAATATCCTCGGCAGCCAAAAAAGCATTTTGCAGATTCTTCGGTACCTTCTTAAAGGAAACAGGCAAACGATCTTCTTCTGAGTCCACTGTGCAGATTAGACTGCCACTGGCATCAAAAATCTGAGAAGAAGCGGATTGGACAATATCCTTACTTAAAATATTAGTAGTGGAGAATTTGGCTAGGCCAAAGAAACCGGCTACAGCTAAAAATCCTGCCATCATCACTGCCAGTATAGCGGAGAATATTGTTCCCATTATAGACCTCTTTTTTTTGGTATTTTCTCTTTTAATCATTATGCACTCCTAAATAACTCTAAATTCTAGTAATAACTAGGTCAAACACCCCTTATTATATCACAATATGCTAGTTTTCCAACATAAAATAGCGCGAAAAAGAGGTAAATTTACTTTAAGGGAATTGCTCCATCATAGGTAGATTATATGCTACTTAAATATAAGCCAATACAGGGAGAGAATGTGAATATATGGTACTTCCAGTAATACTTAGGAAAAATAAAGTAAATATTTATAAGTTGCTTTTATTTGGAAGCATATGATAGTATGAACTAACTGGGTAAACGGTATTGGCAATTTTCCTTTTCCCTTTGTTGTCTTGCTGGCCGCTACTCTTGGTAGCGGCTTTTTGTGTAAGAAAGGAAATTTATGAAAAAATTATTTTTGAGTGTATGTAAGCTAAATAAGAAATATTTGCTGATTGTTACTTTTACCTTTATTCTTAGCTCTTTAGTAAATTTAGTGTTTCCTTAT
>CAZTGQ010000064.1:3654-7792 GCA_964613345.1 uncultured Acidaminococcales bacterium
ACAGGGACAGCTTATTGATGCTTTAGCCTCTGGTAGCGACAGACGAATAGTAATTCGTGGACTGGTGCTATTTGGCCTTGTATTGCTGGCAAGAGCCGGCGTTACCTTTGTTCATAACATAAATCAAATAAAGCTACAGATGAAGTCGTGCTATGATTTTAAAATGGAAATATTGCAGCATTTAAGGAAAATTTCTCTTTTAACTTATCAAAAATTTGAGCCACTATATTTGGCAGAAAGATTGCAACGGGATACTAGGGAGTTGTCAATATTTTTTTCAGAATACTATGTATTAACCTTTCTCAAGATTTTTCTTTTGCTTGCCTATATCATAATTATAGGCTCCTTGAGCAGAGTAATGCTCTATTGCATTCTTGTAATTATTCCCTTGTATATAGGTGTTTACTGGTACTATAAGAATTACATTCATGAAGTTGGCTTTAGCCTTAGAGAGGAAGAAAGCAAATCCATTCAAGCTTATGTAGAGCAGCTATTGCTCATGGAGGAAATTAAAACAGAGGCTAACTATGAAGTGCACAATAGGTATGTAAACAAAAAATTCGACTATTTTTTTGGTCGGTTAGGGAAGTATCTCTTGCTAGATAATAAATATACTTTTTCGGAAACCTGTCTTTCTATAATTTTTCAAGTAATACTGTTTGGCTTTAGCGCAAAAGCCATAATAGAGGGGAAATTAACCATCGGTGGCTTAATAATTATATCAACCTATTTCCAAATGATTGTAGAGGTTATTAATTATTACGTGAATGAGGCTATCATGTATCAAATGATGAAGATAAGTTATAAAAGAATTCAAGAGTTGCTTGATATTCCGGCCACAGAAAATGGGAATTTATTGCTGGAGAAGGTGGACAATATTGTTGCTGATTTCACCTTTGCTTATGGTGCTGAGGACAGTATTGGTAAGCAATACAAATTTGTAGGGGAAAAAGGACATGCCTATGCTGTTGTTGGCAAAAATGGCTCGGGGAAAAGCACTTTTCTGAAGGCTTTGACAGGCATTTTGCCCTTGGAAAAGCAGGGTAAAATCGAATTCAACCATCAGCCTCTAGACAACCTTGATGTTGAGCAGTTGCGGTGTCAGAAAATAGGATTTCTGACACAAAAAAATGTCATGACAGATAAAACAGTGGAGGAGCTCTTTAAGGAAGTTTGGCCGGAAGCTACCTTGAGACTTTTACCGCAGCATTTAGTCTGCTTAAAAGCGATTGATAGTCTATATGCTATTAATGTGGTGCATCAATATTGGCAAAAGCTGTATAAGGAGCTATCAGAAGGAGAAAAGCAAATTATTGCCTTTATTAGATTATTGCTTAAAAATCCCGATGTACTTGTACTGGATGAACCAACTGCAAGCTTAGATGTGGAACGTAGAGCTTGGCTAGCCAAAGTTCTAGACTATGTAAAAGAAAAAAAGATAGTTTTGCTTATTAGTCATGACCAAGAGATGGTAGAGCTTTGTGATGTGAAAATGCTAATAGAACGGAGTGGCTAGTTCTGTGCAACGCGAAAGGAAGGTGAAAGTGAAGAAGCTGGTGGAGGATGCTTCTGTGTTAACCATTTTTTATAAATTATAGTTTCAAACTTTTCTTACAGTTTAATAAAATAAAAGCAGAAGAATTATATCTTCTGCTTTTATTTTTAAAGAATGATAGGAGGAGATGAGATGCAAAATTTAATGGTCAGGAAAGCATGTTGTCCAGGTGATACCTTAAGACGCATAGAACAGATATTAAAGACTATTGGTATTGAAACTGTTATTGTTAGTGATAAAATGATTTCTCAAAGTGTTTATTCTATTAGAATAGAAATAAAGGACTTTTCTGGTATGGGAACAAATGGTAAAGGTGTTACAAGGATGCTAGCTATGGCTAGTGCGTATGCTGAATTCATGGAGCGGTTACAGGGAGGATTACTGCTGACAAATACTTTTTTAAATAAGGATAGAAAAGAGTTAGGAATATTTAATATAAAAAAATATGAACTTATATTGCCTACATGTCCTAAATGTAGTATCTGCAAATGTAAAGATAGTTGTAAGTATTTGATTTGGAAAAAACATATGAATGATATATTGTGTAACATAGATAAATTTAAATAGCTATGTTAGATTACGGTAGTGGTCTTATTATAAGCTTAATGAAACTATACATTTACTTCAGGGCTCTATTTTTAGCCAATATGCTAGTTTTCCAACATAAAATAGCGCGAAAAAGAGGTAAAAGTGTGATAAAACTATATATTAGTTGGTTTTGCCAAGATAGTAGGTTTAGTGGTATAATAATGCATTGAATTTTATAGAGATAATGTGGGAGGGGAATATGCAGAAAAGAGTTTATCAGCTTCCTTTTGGGGCAGGCAACCAGGAGGTGGAGCTGCCGGAGGATAAGGTTAGCTATGATATACATGGTAATCCGGCTACAGTGCAGCAGGATTTTCGTGGCGAGGTTTTGCGTGCGCTGAGAAATCCTCTTGGCACAAAGCCTTTGCGGGAAATTGTTAAGGCCGGCGATAAGGTGGTAGTCATTGCCAGCGATCTTACAAGAACGGTGCATAGTGATATTTTTTTGCCCGTTATTTTAGACGAATTAAATGGGGCAGGCATTAAGGACCAGGATATTTCTCTAGTGGTTGCTACCGGCACTCATAGAGGCCATACTCCTGAAGAGAATGTTTTGGTCTATGGTCAAGAGGTGGTGGATAGAATTGCTATCTATCAACACGATTGCAAGGCACCGGATCTTGTCTACATGGGTGAAACTTCGCAGAAAACGCCTATGTGGATAGATGCTAGAGTGGCGAAGGCCGATAAGGTGATTTTGACAGGAGCAGTTTCTCTCCATTCCTTTGCCGGCTTTGGTGGCGGAAGAAAAGGCATTATGCCCGGAGTTTCCGGACTGGCTACTATAAATCATAATCATCTTTTAGCACTTACCGATGAGGTAGGCGGCGGTTGTAATCCTGAAACTATTTGCGCTCGTTTAGAGGGCAATAGGGTGAGTAGGGATATGACGGAGGTTTGTGCCAAAGTGAATCCTGATTTTTTGGTGAATCCGGTTTTTACTCCAGAGGGAGAACTGCATGAGGTGGTAGCAGGTCATTGGAATGAAGCCTATCTTAAAGGCTGTAGCGATCTGCTCACCATGAGTAAGGTGCCTATTAAGCGTCAGGCGGATGTGGTGATTGCTTCCAGTGGGGGAGCACCAAAGGATACTAATTTATACCAAGGCGTAAAGGCCCACCTAAATGCAGATTTTGCTTTAAAAGATGGTGGCATTTTAATTGCGGTAATGGATTGCCCGGACATTTCAGAGCCACCTATTTTTGCGCAATGGGTTTCTTATAAAGGGGACTTAGTGGCTATGGAAAAAGCTGTACGCCAGGATTTTTCTATTCCTGCTTTTGTAGCCTTTAAAACCAGAACTATTTGTGCCAGAGCAAGAAAAACCTATTTGGTTACCAGACCGGAGAATTTTAGCTTCGTAGAGGCTACCGGACAAATACCTGTGACTACTGTGGCTGAGGCTTGGGAATTAGCGCAAAAGGATTTAGCGGCAGAGGGCAAAACAGATTATGAAATCATTGTGATGGGTCATGCTTCTCAAACGTTACCGGTAGTGCAGGCTTAAAAATAAAATAACCATTAAAAGGAGAGATATTATGTATCAAAGTGATTTGCTATACACCATAAAAAAAGAAGACCATACTCCTGAAAGATTACGCCTCATTTTAGATGAGCATCCCGAGGTAAAGTTCGTCTCCTATATGGGCATTGATTTTGCCGGTAATGATACGGATGAAAAGGTGCCTATTAATATTTTCCTAGAGGACATGGAAACTGTACTTTATCATCATGCTGCTCAAACTGACGGCTCCTCCGTTGTACTGCCCGGTATTGCTTCTCTAAATAATGCTAGGGTGGATATGATCGCAGATTTATCCGTAAACTGGTTCGTAGATTATAATTATGAGCATTTTGATGCTAATACAGGCAAAATGGTGGGTACCCTGCGTATTCCCTGTTTCTTAATTCATAATGGCATTTATGTAGATTCTCGTCATATCTTAAAGGACACCTTAACCTATGTAAAAAAGGAAATTTTGGAGCTTTTGCAGA
>CAZTGQ010000065.1:0-7018 GCA_964613345.1 uncultured Acidaminococcales bacterium
CGGTGGATTTTTTAGTTAATTGTGCCGGTGCGTATTTAGAGCAGCCTTTAAGCTCTTGTACAGAAAATGATTATAACTATATTATGGATGTCAATTTAAAATCCACAATTTTTTTGACCAAGGCCTTGCTTACTAGCTTTGGACCAGAAGCGGCTATAGTCAATGTGGCCAGTGATGCGGGGATAGGTGGCAATTACGGCTGCGCTCTTTATAGTGCCGCCAAAGGTGGTGTGGTGGCTTTTACGAGGTCCTTGGCTTTGGATTTAGCACCTAAGGTGCTGGTCAACTGTGTTTGCCCAGGAGACGTGGACACACCGCTGGTGGCTGCGCAACTAGTGAATTGTGGTTATACCAAGGAAGAGATGGGAGAAGTCTATCCCCTGGGACGTATTGCTTGCCCGGAGGAAGTGGCTTATGTTATTGTCAGTCTTCTTTCTCCTTTAAATACCTTTATGACGGGTGCTATAGTGCCTGTAGATGGTGGATTAACCGCCAAAGGCTAGGAAAGTGTAAGCTTCATTACACAAATTTTGCTAGGCGAAAAGAGAAAAACATAGTATAATAAGTCTACATCTTTAGTACAGTTTGGAGGGTTTGACATGAAAAAAATTATTGCGGGGCTTATCATTGTAGGCGTAATGGCATCTTCTACGGCGTTTGCTTCTCCACTAGCGAAGCTTGAAGCAGGTAAAGGCAAAATAGATGCATCCCTGAGTATCTCTCCGGGAATGAAGGCTAATGGCGTAGATCTTGACGCCAAAACTAGATATCGTTTTGGAGCTACCTATGGCATTGGTGAAAACATGGCAGTGGATTATGTGTATGCATCTAATGCTGGCAGTATATTAGATAGCTCAGTACAATCCCATCAGTTTAATTTGGATTATCAATTCAATCCTTATATAACTGCTTTTGGTGGTTTTGTCTGGAATAAATTAAAGGCTACCGGTTATGGCACTGATAATACTAGTGGTTATCAGGTTGGTGTACAGGGCCGTTATCCTTTTAATGATAAGGCTACTGGTTGGGCTAAGGTTGGCGTTGGTAATACTATTACCCAATATGAAGTTGGTGTAGGCTATGATTTGACCAATAATTGGGAAGCTAATCTGTTCTATAATGACTCTAAGTACAGAGGCTTTGAACATGATACCAGCGTGAGCACCCATGCAATTAACCTAGGTGTGTCTTACAAATTCTAAAGCTTTAAAAAACCTTCGGCTACGGCCGGAGGTTTTTTTATGTTTTTAAAGTTAATTTTTCATTTGAAAAGGGGTGACTCTTGCTTTAGAATACTAGCTTTTTCCCTATAAATATCTACTTTTCTGTGATATAATGTTTTTTATTTACTTTAAGGGAGTTGTTTCGTGTGGAAAAATTTCGACCTGAATTATTTACTGTAGTAAAAAAATATTCTTGGCAGCAGTGTCAAAAGGATGTGGTAGCAGGAATTATTGTGGCAATTATAGCCCTGCCCCTGTCTATAGCACTTGGGTTAGCTTCGGGAGTAACACCCTCCATGGGTATTTATACTGCCATTGTAGCTGGATTTTTGGTGGCACTGTTAGGTGGCAGCAAGGTGCAAATTGCGGGTCCCACTGCGGCCTTTGCCACTATTGTGGCAGGTATAGTTTTGAAAAATGGTGTTGAGGGTTTAATGCTAGCCACCATTATGGCCGGTGTACTCTTAATTATCATGGGTATTTTGCAGTTTGGTAATTTACTAAAATATATTCCCTATACTATTACTACGGGGTTTACCGCCGGCATAGCCGTAACGCTGCTCATTGGTCAACTGAAGGATTTCACCGGTATAACCTTTCCCCAGGGCGTTGCCCCTATTTCTACGTTAGCGAAGCTTACCACCTTGGCTAGCTATGGTGCCAGCCTTAATTGGCAGGCGGTGGCTATTGGTTTGATAAGTCTAGTCATTCTTATTCTTTGGCCTAAGGTTAGTGCTAAAATTCCCGGCTCCTTGATTGCCGTTATTGTGGCTGCTCTTTTGGTGAAGCTCTTAGGCCTAGAGGTTAATACCATAGGTTCACTTTTTACTATTTCCAATGAATTGCCCCACTTTGTTTTTAATTTCAATGCTATTAATTTGGAAACTATTCATGCTCTTTTACCTGATGCGTTGACCATTGCCGTGCTTGCAGGTATTGAATCCCTTCTTTCGGCTGTGGTAGCAGACAGTATGATTCAAAGTAATCACCGTTCTAATACGGAGCTTATTGCTCAGGGCGTTGCCAATATCGGTTCTGCTTGCTTTGGCGGTATTCCGGCTACAGGTGCTATTGCTCGCACCGCTGCCAATATTAAAAATGGCGGTCGTAGTCCTATTTCCGGTATGGTTCACTCCTTGGTTTTACTTTTGGTCTTGGTAGTTTTCATTCCCTATGCAGTACTTATTCCCATGCCTACTATTGCTGCTATTTTATTTCAGGTGGCCTATAATATGAGTGGTTGGAGAAATGTGGTACATTTATTTAAAATTTCTCCTAAATCCGATCTCAGCGTACTGGTTTTAACCTTTGCTTTGACTGTAGTTTTTGACTTGGTTATTGCTATTGAGGTGGGTGTGCTCATGGCGGCAGCACTCTTTATGCGCAGAATGAGTGAGGTGACCACGGTAAAGGGCTGGACTTATTTAGATGAAAATGAGGATGCGGAAAGCATTGAGCTGTGCAAGGTGCCTAAGGATACCTTGGTTTATGAATTTATCGGCCCTTTATTTTTCGCGGCAGCGGATAATATCTTTCAGGTGACTGTTCATGAGAAATATAATTATTTAGTTCTACGTATGCGTAGCGTGAGTGCCATTGATGCTACGGCTATGCATAATTTCGAGATTTTAGTGGAGAAATGTCGTAAGGCCGGTATTCAACTTGTTTTCTCCCATGTTAATGAACAACCCTTGAGTGTCATGGAAAAAGCAGGATTTTTAGATATGGTTGGTCGTCAATATTTTTGTCCCCATATTAGCGATGCCTTGAAGGTTGCTGCAGAGGGTAAATAGAGATAAAATTAAAAAATAGGAGCAGATATTTATCCGCTCCTGTTTTTTCTAATTTACTGGGGATTTCTCCGTGCTTATTCTTTAACCTTAACAATTAATTCTACCTCACAGGCAGCATTACCGGGTAGGGAGCTGCAGCCAACTGCGCTACGAGCGTGGGCACCGATGCTGGGACCGAAAAGCTCATAGACTAACTGAGAGGCACCGTTGATTACTTGGGATTGTTTGGTGAAATCAGGGCCACAATTAACAAAGCCTGTCATTTTCACAACCTTTTCCACCTTATCGAGGGTACCAAGGCTTTGCTGTATAATAGCAAGGGCGCTAAGACAGCATAGGCGAGCGGCATCCGTGGCTTCCTCCAGCGTAAGATCTTGTCCCACCTTACCCTTGTATTTTAGGACTCCGTTTACCTTAGGCGTTTGTCCGGCGGTGAAGATAAAACCGCCTATCATAACACCTGGACAGTAGGCAGCAGCTGGTGGATTAGGCTGCGGTAGTACAAGGTTAAGCTCTTGCAATTTTTCTGCGATAGACATGTTGTTTGCTCCTTAAATTAATCCGTCATAGTGATAAATTCTTTTAGTAACTAAATTGTATCATAGAAGGTGAGATTTTGCATATTTAAAGAGATAAAAGGTCTGTTGACATAAAAGGGTTTTACTTTGCTGCGGCTATTTGTTATCCTATAGGAAATAGCACCTGCTTGTAAGTCAGGTGTAAAATCGGAGGCTGCATTATGACACTAACCTTAGCAGATGTACAAAAAGCTCAAGCACGACTAGCACCCTATATTTACAAGACGCCACTTCTACGCCTAGAAAATTTGGACTCTTATTTAGGCTGTCAGGTTTATGCCAAGGCGGAGTGTATGCAGCTGACCAATTCCTTTAAAATTAGAGGCGCCTTAAATAAGGCCCTGCAATTAACTCCGGAGGAACTAAAAAATGGTATTGTAACTGCTTCCAGCGGCAATCACGGTAAGGGGGTAGCCTATGCCGGGAAAATGCTGGGTGTGCCTGTGACTGTGGTTATTCCGGAGCATGCGCCACAGGTCAAATTGGATGCGGTAGCTGCTTTGGGCGCAGAGGTTATTCGTTGTGAAAAAAGCAAGCGCTTTGATATTGCCATGAATTTAAGTAAGGAAAGAAAGAGCTGTTATATACCACCCTTTGATGACTATGATGTAATGGCAGGCCAGGGTACTGCAGCACTGGAAATCCTAGAGGAGCTGCCGGATTTGACTGCCTTGGTTTCTCCTGTAGGTGGCGGAGGCTTGATCAGTGGACTTGCAGTAGGGGCAAAGGGCCTGAGTCCTAAGGTCAAGGTTTATGGCTGTGAACCGGAGGAATTTAACCGGTATACGGTGAGTCTAAAGGTAGGAGAGCCAACCTTAATTCCGGCAGGGGATTCTATTGCAGATGGGATTATGACTATGAAGCCGGGAATAAAAAATTTCCCTTTAGTACGGGATATGGTGGATCAAATTGTCCCTGTGCAGGAGGAGTATATTTACAAAGGAATGAAGCTGCTTTTAGCCTATGGTAAGATTTTGGCAGAGCCTACCTCCAGCATTGGTATGGCCGCGGTTTTGCAAGGCTTGTTGAAATTCAAACCGGAGGATAAGGTGGTATTCTTCCTCTCCGGCGGTAATGTGGATTTATCCTTAGTGGCACAAATAGATAAGGTGGAGGTATAAGATGGCTTTTAAACCACCTACGGAGCTGCTGGAAATAGCTAGTAATACGGGAGTAAAGAAAAAGGAGCAGAGCTTTAGACAGGGACTGGTTTTGAGCTTTTTAGCAGGAGCCTATATTGCCCTAGGAGGGCTATTAGCCCTACGCTGTAGTGGGGGATTAGCTTTTACCGCATATGCACCTTGGTCAAAGCTGATTTTTTCTCTAGCCTTTCCTTTAGGTCTAGTTCTGGTGATTATCTGTGGAGCGGACCTTTTTACCGGCAATTGCTTGTCCTTAGGCGCTGCTTTTTTTAAAGAAAAAGTGAGCCTTAAGAAGGTTTTATATCGGTTACTATTTTCTTGGCTGGGTAATTTTCTGGGCAGTCTTTTTGTGGCGTATTTTTTAGCTTATAGTAGTGGAATCCTTTTTGAAAGCATAAAATATGGCTCGGGAGAGGTTATGCCTTGGGCGAATGCTGTTGTAAGCTTAGCTAATGGCAAATGCAGCTTGGACTTTCAGACTGCTTTTTTTAGAGGAATAGGCTGTAATTGGCTGGTTTGTCTTGCTGTATATGCAGCCTTTGCTGCAGAGGATATTGGCGGCAAAATACTGGCTGTTTGGAGTCCTACCTTTGCTTTTGTGATTATGGGTATGGAGCATTGTATTGCCAATATGTTTTTTGTACCGCTAGGAATTTTTATTGGTACTAGCACGCAGTATATGCTGGCGGCGAATACGGTTGCCCTTACTGCGACCTGGCAGGGCTTTGTTTGGGATAACCTATTGCCGGTTACTCTCGGTAATCTTGTCGGGGGTATTGTTTTAGTGGCTGGAGCCTATGCCCTTGTGGAGAAAAAATAAGAATAGAATTTAGGTCAAAAAGGCCGGTAGCGGTGAGTTTTCTCACCCAGCTACCGGCTTTGCTTATTTTAGGCAGAAAAGTATTTGAAATAATATATTGACTTTAAGAACATAAAATGCTATCTTGTAGTCATAATATAGCACTTAAATACAGAATAGTGCATAAAATATTCCCGTTAATCTCTCAAACTTCTGGCCAGAGGAATAGGAGCATGGACAAAGGAGGACGTTGAAATAACATCTTGCAGAAAAATAATCAGAAAATTCATACTAATTCAAATCGTAGTACGAAGATGCTAGTTCAGAAAAATATGCTTTGATAAACTTCATAATCAGAAAGGGAAGTGAACTAATTGGAAGCTTTTGTGAAATTCGTAAGTGCGGTTAATAATGTGATTTGGAGTACACCTCTGGTAATACTATGCTTTGTGGTAGCTATTTATTTTTCTTTATGTATGAAATTACCTCAAATTAGATTGTTTAAGGATATGATGCATCTTATTGTGGCTAAACCGGAAGGGGATACGGGAATTACGCCTTTTCAGGCTTTTGCTACTACAGTTGGATCTCGGGTAGGAGTGGGCAATGTTGCTGGAGTGGCAACTGCCATTTACTTTGGTGGACCGGGTACAGTTTTTTGGATGATGTTGATTTCTATTTTAGGCTCTTGTTCTGCCTTGGTGGAAACTACTTTAGCTCAAGCATATAAACGTAAAAATGGCAGTGAATATGTAGGAGGACCTGCGCATTATATTGAACGGGGGATGAAACTTAAGCCCTTGGCTATTGCTTTTGCTCTTTCTACGATTTTAGCTAATGGCATGCTTATGCCGGGACTTCAGGTTTATTCTATTGGTTCCACTATTCAGGCTGCTTTTGGCGTGCCACCTATATTAAGCGGTATAGTATGTACCGTACTTATTGGCATTGTAGTTTGTGGTGGTATTAAGCGCATTGGTAAAGTTGCAGAGCTCTTAGCACCTTTGATGTGTTTGATTTATTTCGGCATGACTTTGGGTATTATTGTCCTACACTATGACAAAATACCGGCAGTAATAAATCTTGTTTTTAAAAATGCTTTTGGTATGGATGCTATGTATGGTGGTATTTTAGGAGCCACGATTGCCTGGGGTGTTAAAAGAGCAGTTTATTCCAGTGAGGCAGGTTTAGGTACAGGTGCTATCGTTTCGGCGGCTGCGGAATGTTCACATCCGGCGAAGCAAGGATTAGTACAGGCTGGGTCAATTTTAATCGGTACTTTAAATGTTTGTACAGCTACTGCACTTATTCTTCTGTTAACTGATAGCTATAATGTAATGGGTGCAAAGGGGCAGCTACTTACACAAAACCTTCCGGGTGTGGAATACGGCATTTTATGGGCTCAGGCGGGAGTTACAACAACCTTTAGCCATTGGGCCGGTAAAATATTATCTTGTATTATTGTTCTTTTCGTTTTTACTAG
>CAZTGQ010000065.1:7028-7755 GCA_964613345.1 uncultured Acidaminococcales bacterium
TTACTAGTCTTATGGGATTTTACTATCAGGCGGAAAGTAATGTTCGTTATCTGGCAGAAGAAAACAAAAGCAGTATTATTGCTTTTCGTGGAATTTTTCTTGTGGCAGTGTTTTCCGGAGTTATTTTTGATGGAGAAATTGTTTGGAGTATGGGTGACTTAGGGATTGGTTTTATGGCTTGGATTAACTTGGTGGCGATTCTTTTCCTTTCTAAAAAAGCTATAGCTATTTTGCAAGACTATGAAGAACAAAAAGGAAGAGGGTTGGATCCTGTTTTTGTACCGGAAAAATTTGGTATTGAGGATTTGGGTAATGCTTGGGCAGAATACAGAAATAAGCATAGGTCCTCAAGTTTAGAGAGAGAGTTTTTCTGAAAATAAGCTAAATAATAGTTTAGCTTATGATAAAACAGAAATGTAAAAACAATAAAACGCATAAATGTACTGAAAATAGAGGAGGACAAAAAGATGATTACAGAACGTATTGAAAAGATTCGTCAGAATTATGTTAATGCTAAGCCGGAAATTTCTTATGAAAGGGCACTGTTATGGACGGAGTCCTATAAAAAAACTGAAGGATTGCCTGTTTGTTTACGCAGTGCTCATGCCTTTTATGATTGCTGCTTAGGCTTGGGAGTGCATATTTTCCCCGGAGAATTAGTGGTGGGTGCTATAGGAGAATTTCGTAAATGCGGTATTTTAACACCGGAATTTTCTTGGCAATGGGT
>CAZTGQ010000066.1:0-2745 GCA_964613345.1 uncultured Acidaminococcales bacterium
AAATCCATTCAGACAAAAATTGTCCTCAGGCTACAGTGTCAATTGGTCAAAGCAGTAATGGTTTTATTGGTAAAACTATCCAATATGTGGGAAAAGCTGCTCATGCCGGTGATGCACCGGATCAGGGGATAAATGCTTTAAATGCTGCTATGCTGGGTATTATGGGTATTAATTCTTTAAGAGAAACCTTTAGAGATCAGGATGTAGTCAGAGTGCATCCTATTATTACCAAGGGTGGGGACTTAGTCAATAATGTACCCTGTGACGTGCGTATTGAAACCTATGTGCGGGCTAAAACCATGGAGGCCATTGAAAATACCAGCGCTAAGGTTGATGCGGCTCTTCAAGCAGGAGGTATGGCAATTGGTGCTAAGGTCATTATTAATACCATGCCAGGGCAATTACCTTTGATTTGCAATCAAACTATGAATGAACTTTTTGTGGATAATGCTAAAGAGGTTAATCCTCAGGTTATTATTCGAGATGCAGGACATTTTGGTGCCTCTACGGATATGGGTGATGTTTCCCATTTAATGCCTGCCATTCATCCCTTTATTGGGGGTACGGATGGTCTTTTGCACAGTAAGGACTTTAAGGTGGTTGATTTTGAGGCAGCAGCACTTTTACCTGGTAAATGCTTTGCCAGAATGATTGTGGATTTATTAAGTAATGAGGCTGAGACTGCCAAGAGTATTTTGGCAAACTATAAGCCTGCTTTAACTAAGGAAGAATATATAAAGAAGCTTGATGGTTATTTTACAAAGGGGTATAAAAATGTATAATTTTAAATTGCATGTTATGGTAGGTATTTTTATTGCCATAGCAGAATTAATTGGGGTGAAGTCCTTTAAAGTAGGACCGGGCACTATTGTCCTTTTGCCTATGCTTTATGCTTTGATTATTGGTATTTTTACAGCTCCTAAATTTTTAAAGCTTTCTTCTCAAAAGGATATGGAGGATGCTTCTTCCCTTTTGGGTATTACCTTAATGCTACTCATGGCACGCTATGGTACTTTAGTAGGACCTACTCTGCCTAAGATTATCAGCGCTTCTCCAGCTCTTATTTTGCAAGAGTTTGGTAATATTGGTACAGTGCTCTTAGGTGTTCCTCTAGCTATGTATTTTGGCCTTAAAAGAGAAACCATTGGTGCGGCTCACTCTATTGCTCGTGAACCCAATGTAGCTCTTATTGGCGAGCGTTATGGCTTAGCTTCTGCTGAGGGTCGTGGCGTTATGGGTGTTTATATTAGCGGTACGGTGTTTGGTACTATTTTCTTTGGCCTTTTGGCCAGTGTGGCAGCTGCTACAGGTTTATTTCATCCCTATGCTTTGGCTATGGCTTCCGGTGTTGGCAGTGCCAGCATGATGACTGCAGCGGTTGGTTCTTTAAGTGTTATTTATCCTCAAATGGCAGATCAATTAGCAGCCTTTGGTGCAGCTAGTAATATGCTTTCAGGTTTGGACGGCTTATATATGTCTATTTGGTTAGCTCTGCCCCTCACGGAGTATATGTACAAGAGAATTTATAAGGCCAAATATGGTCAAGAGCCTGTAGGGGAGGATGCTAAAAATGAAAACCTATAATCTGATGGAAACCTTTATTATACTTTGCATTGTGGGTATTTTATCCTTAGTTAGTAATACCTTAGGCAGCAAAAATACCTTTGTAGAAGCTTTGCCCGGACTTTTAATTTTAATTGCTATTGCTATGGCCGGTATTGCCATGGGTAAATATTTGCCCGGGGGTATTCCGGGCGTTGCTTACGTGGTAACCTTGGGCTGTATTCTTACCATACCAGGTGTTCCCGGAGCGGATATTATTAATGCTTGCATGAAAAAGGTGGGCTTTGTTTCTCTATGTACACCTATTTTGGCTTATGCCGGTGTAGCTATCGGCAAGGATTTGGATGCCTTTGCTAAAACTGGTTGGAGAATTGTGGTTCTATCCTGTGTCATTTTTATAGGTACTTATTTAGGTTCTGCTATTATTGCTCAAGGTATTTTAAAGAGCTTGGGACAAATTTAAAGGCAAAATAAAAGAGACTGGAGCATTTGCGCCAGTCTCTTTTTTAATGTTTAAATCTTTTTCTCTTAAAGCAGTAAGCCTAAGCTATGAACTAAGAAGGCCGCAGCATAAGCTATGAGACATTGAAATAAAGCGATGAGAGCAGCCTTGCTGCCGGAGTGAAGCTCCTGTCTGATAACTGCGATGGCTGCTATGCAGGGAGTATAAAGCAGGGTAAAGACTAAAAAGCTAACAGCGGCTAAGGGTGTGAGCATATTGTTTAGAGCAGCTGTTAGGTCACTGGTGCCTGTTTTGGCTAGCACACCTAGGGTGCTGATTACTGCTTCTTTAGCACTAAAACCGGCAATGAGAGCGGTGGTTAATTTCCAATCACCAAAGCCTAAAGGCAAAAAGAGAGGGGAAAGACCTTTACCCACCAGAGCCAATAAACTATTGCCACTGTCAGTGACTACATTTAATCTGGTATCGAAGTTTTGGAGAAACCAAATAATAATTGTGGCCAAAAAGATGACGGTAAAGGCTCTTTCTAAAAAGTCCTTGGCTTTTTCCCACATAAGAATACCTACAGTTATTAAAGAGGGCCAGCGATAATTAGGCAGCTCCATAACAAAGGGCACGGGTTTACCCTGAAAGAGGGATTTTTTTAAAATTAATGCTACTAAAATACCCACGAAAATACCGGAAAAATAGAGTGCAGTCATGACCAAAGGGGCACTAGG
>CAZTGQ010000066.1:2755-7748 GCA_964613345.1 uncultured Acidaminococcales bacterium
GGAATTTTGGCACTGCAGCTCATAAAGGGAATGAGCATAATGGTCATTTTCCTGTCTCTTTCAGAGGCTAAGGTGCGACAAGCCATCACTGCAGGAACGCTGCAGCCAAAGCCTATGAGCATAGGAACAAAGCTGCGGCCGGATAGACCGATTTTACGTACAAGCTTGTCCATAACAAAGGCTACTCTGGCCATGTAGCCTGTATCCTCCAAAACGGAAAGAAAGAAAAATAGAACCACAATGATGGGTAAGAAACTGACTACGCTGCCAACGCCGGCAAAAATGCCGTCAATAATTAAGCTTTGTACCACTGGATTAATACCATAGGTAGTAAGACCCTGGTCCACGAGGGTGGTTAGGATAGTAATGGCTTCTGCCAAAAGCTCTCCTAAAAAGGCACCAATCACGCCAAAGGTTAGATAGAAGATGAGGCACATGATAGCTAAGAAAAGTGGCAGGGCCAAATATTTATGAGTTAAAATGCTGTCAATTTTTACGCTGCGGAGATGCTCCTTGCTTTCTCGGCATTTCACTACAGCTTCGCTGCAGACTTCATCAATAAAGTTATAGCGCATATCTGCTAATGCAGCATTTCTGTCTAAACCACTTTCTGTTTCCATTTCTACGATACTGTGCTCAATAAGCTCCAGTTCATTTTGGTCCAAATGAAGAGCCTGCAGAAAGACCGGGTCACCTTCAATTATTTTTGTAGCACAAAACCTGGGGAAAATGCCCAAACGCTGGGCATGATCCTCAATATTATGGGTGACGGCGTGAATGCAGCGATGCACAGGACCGCTGGGACAGAAGTCATAAACTAAGGGATAGCTTCTTTCCTCTGCTACCTTAAGCGCTGCTTCTATTACATCAGCAGTTCCTTCGTTTTTCACCGCACTAATGGGAATTACAGGCACTCCTAAAAGCTGGGACATTTTTGGGGTATCAATTGTGCCGCCGTTATTATGCACCTCATCCATCATGTTAAGGGCAATTACCATGGGAATGTGCAGCTCTAAGAGCTGGAGCGTGAGATAAAGATTACGTTCTATATTGGTGGCATCTAAAATATTAATGATACCATCTGGTTTTTCTTTGAGTATAAAGTCTCTGGTGACAATTTCTTCTTCAGTATAGGGTCTGATGGAATAAATACCGGGCAAATCTACTACTGAGGCATTCTCTACATTACGAATGGCACCCATCTTTTGACCAACGGTTACACCGGGAAAATTACCTACATGCTGATTGGAGCCGGTTAAGCAATTAAAAAAAGTGGTCTTGCCACAGTTTTGATTTCCCACAAGGGCGAAGATCATTGGTCATCACAGCTTTCCTGGACCTCTATTTTCTGGGCATCGTCCAGTCTAATAGTCAGTTCATAGTCTCTGATACGTAGTTCTATGGGGTCACCCATAGGAGCAACCTTCATTATTTTAACCTTGGATTTAGGTATAATACCCATATCTAATAAACGACAGCGTAGGGGACCTTCGCCTCCAACGCTAACGATAATAGCTTCTTTGCCTAAGGGCCATTTATCTAGGGTCATTTTTTTCTCCTTAAAGTAAATATGCATATGAATTATACACAACTAACTTATCACATTATAGGAATTTCTTCAAGTAGTAAGGTTGTATATTTGGAGTAAAATAATAGCTTTCCTTGACAAAATAAATAAACTCTGCTAGTATATACCCTACGGGGGTATGGTAAATATGAAAATGAAAATGCGGGATAAAGAAGGTAAGGAATATAAGGATTTGCTTTTACGTTTGAATAAAATAGAAGGACAGGTTAGAGGTGTGAAGAAAATGGTGGAGGAGGATAGGTATTGCTTGGATATTTTAACTCAAGTATCTGCTATTTCTTCTGCTCTCAATGCTTTTAATAAAAAACTTTTATCGGAGCACATTAAGTCCTGTGTGGTTCATGATATACAAAATGGACATGAGGAAGTCGTTGATGAGCTTTGTGGTGCTTTGCAGAAATTGATGAAATAGAGGTGGATGATGAAAAAAGAAAAGTATAATATTACAGGCATGAGCTGTAGTGCCTGCTCAAGTAGGGTGGAAAAATGTGTAAGAGATTTACCGGGAGTGGAAAAGGTGAGCGTAAATCTTTTAACTAATAGTATGCAGGTTGAATACGAGGAAAATACTTTAAACGCAAAGAATATTATTGCTGCGGTGGAAAAAGCAGGATACGGAGCTGCTGCAGGGAGCGAACATAGAGCGGTGGAAAAAAGCTCTATAGCCCAAAATGCACAGGAGGAAATTAAAGGTCTGGGCCAAAGGCTTTATTGGTCCCTGGGATTTTTACTTCCGCTAATGTTTTTATCCATGCATGGGATGCTCTATAATTTTTTAGGCTTAACTCCACCTACCTTTATGGTGGAAAGCTTTGGCGGTAACAGTAATGCTTTAGCCTTTGCTTTTACCCAGTTTCTTTTCACTCTGCCTGTGATGTATTTAAATCGCAAATTCTATCAAATGGGCTTTAAAACTCTTTGGCACGGTGCTCCTAATATGGATACCCTTATTGCAGTAGGGTCAGGAGCGGCAGCAGTGTATGGCGTTTTTGCTATTTACCGCTTGGGCTATGGCCTAGGGCATGGTAATGAGCTCTTAGTGACACAGTATCGCACCAATTTGTATTTTGAGTCAGCGGCTATGATTTTAACCTTAATAACTTTGGGTAAATTTCTAGAGGCTAAGGCCAAGGGAAGAACAAGTCAAGCTATTGCTCAGCTCATGGAGCTGGCACCTAAGGAAGCCGTAGTGGAAAGAGACGGCGCTAGTGTCACTATACCGGTGGAGGAATTACTCCTAGGGGATATTGTTTTAGCTAAGCCAGGAGAGAGCATAGCGGCAGACGGAACCATCGTTTTCGGCACAACCAGTGTGGATGAAGCTCCCCTGACCGGTGAAAGTTTGCCGGTAGAAAAACAAGTAGGGGATAAGGTCGTAGCTGCCACTATGAATAAAACAGGCTTTATTAAATTTAAGGCGGAAAAGGTGGGAGCCGATACCACCATTAATCAAATCATTCGCTTGGTGGAGGAGGCCAGCAGCTCCAAGGCTCCCATTGCTAAAATGGCCGATAAAATTGCAGGAGTTTTTGTGCCGGTGGTGATGGTTATTTCCTTGGTAACTGTTTGCTATTGGCTTTATGTGGGAGCAGGGTTTGAATTTGCTCTCTCCAGTGGCATTTCTGTTTTAGTTGTGTCCTGTCCCTGTGCCTTGGGCTTGGCTACACCTGTAGCCATTATGGTGGGGACAGGTAAGGGAGCTGAAAATGGTATTCTTATTAAAAATGGAGATGCTTTAGAGGTTGCTCATAGTATTGATACTGTAGTAATGGATAAAACCGGTACTATAACTGAGGGAAAGCCTGTGGTAACAGATATAGTGACCTATAATACTACCGAGGAAGAGCTTTTAGCTTTAGCCACAGGTCTAGAGCTGGGAAGTGAACATCCTTTGGGAGAAGCTATTATTATTAAGGGCCGCGAGAGGGAAATCGTTCCCCAAGATATTACCGACTTTAAGGCGGTTTTTGGTCGTGGTATTAAAGGGGAAGATGCCGGTAGTACTTGCCTAGCAGGTAATGCTGCTTTCTGTGAGGAAGAAGGCATTTCTACTAGCATAGCTCAAGCCGACATGGATCGTTTAGCTCAGGAGGGCAAATCTCCCCTTCTTTTTGCTAAGAATAAAAAACTATTAGGGCTTATAGCTGTAGCTGATGTGGAAAAGCCTACTAGCAAAAAGGCCATCGCTCTGTTTAAAGAAATGGGTATTAAGGTTATCATGGTCACCGGAGATAATTTAAAGACAGCTTTGGCGGTGCAAAAAAGGCTTAACATTCCCGAGGTGAGGGCTGAGGTCCTACCACAGGATAAAAGTAGAATCATTAAAGAGCTTCAAGCTAAAGGACATAAGGTGGCCATGGTAGGTGATGGAATTAACGATGCACCTGCCTTGACTACAGCTGACTTAGGCATAGCCATTGGTGCAGGTACGGATATTGCTATGGAAAGCGCAGATGCAGTTTTAGTTAATGATGATTTATTAGATGCAGTAACGGCAGTGAAGCTGAGCAAGGCTGTAATTAAAAATATCAAAGAGAATCTTTTTTGGGCTTTCTTTTATAATGTGGTGGGTATTCCTTTAGCAGCAGGAGCTTTGTACTACAGCTTGGGAATTAGACTTACTCCTATGTTTGGTGCAGCGGCTATGAGTCTAAGCAGTGTGACGGTGGTTTGCAATGCTTTGCGCTTAAAGCTATTTACACCTTTGGGCAGTAAGAATATTAGTAAAGAAAAGATAATTATGGAAGAGAGAAAGGAAAGTGTTCAAATGGAAAAAGAATTAGTGATTAAAGGTATGATGTGCGCCCATTGTCAAAAGCATGTAGAAGAGGCCTTGTCTGCTATGGACGGCGTGACTAAGGTTGTTGTTGATTTAGCTGGAGGTAAGGCGTTGGTTAGTACTGGGAGAGATATTCCCCAAGAAGAATTTGAGCAAGTAATAACTGCCGCAGGCTACGAATTAGTTAAATAGTAAAGTTAATTTATGTGGTAGTCTGTGTAAGAAAATTGTTGAAAATATTAAAAAATGAATAGTTGCATGAAAATACCCCCTAAGTAGATTTTGGTTATTTACCTTGTCTATTTAAGGGGTATTTTACTAACTTGGTATAAGCATTTTTTTAGAAGTATTTATTATTTTGTTTTTTCGGCAAGAGCTTTAATCTCCTTTAAAGGTAAATCTACAATGCTGGCAATTTCCTCCGGTGTTAATTTGCCACACTTTAACATATTGGTAGCCGCGTTGGTTTTGCCTTTAAGCATACCTTCAGTTAATCCTTCAAGTTTACCTTCAGCTTTGCCTTCAGCTTTACCTTCGGCTTTGCCCTTGAGCAGACCTTCAGTTAAGCCTACCAGTCTTCCTTCTTCTCTATCCTGCTTTCTGAATTCTTCAAATACACCACACAT
>CAZTGQ010000067.1:0-5434 GCA_964613345.1 uncultured Acidaminococcales bacterium
ACAGTGAATATTACTGGAAAGACTGTAAATTTGGAAACTATGTTTACCAGTGCTGCTACTAAAGGTTCTAAGACAGAGGCGGCAGCTTTGAGTAATATTGCTTGGGCCGCTGTTTACGCTAGAAATATTTTTAATGACGAAGCCGGTCAGGTGAATATTAGCGGCGATAATATTTCTATTCTATCCGCTGAACAAACCTTGACAGATGCTTCCTTAAGTAATGTGAAGTATGGTATTGCCATTAGTGGTAACGGCAATGGTTACATTAATGTTCATGGTAAGGAAACGATAGTAATCAAGGGTGCTATTGAGAGCTTGAATACTATGATGCAAAAAAGTGAAACTACCGGCATCAAGGTGAACATTAACCAGGATGCGGCAGATACTGCTAAGGTGGAGATGGAAGGCCTCTTCATTAATGCAGCAGATAAAAGTGAGGTTAATATTAAGGGCGCCAGTGGTTCTTCTATTAAAACTGATTTAATTGCCAGTGCTAGTACCAAGGAAGCAGGAAAAGGCGGCAAGATTAACATTGCTCTAGCTGGGGACAGCACCTTTGAGGGAAGTATTACAGCACAAAATTATGGAAGTATTGTACTGAGCGCAGCTGATATTACGGGTAATGTTAATGCTACAACCAAGGGCACTATTAATTTAGCAGGAGGAGCTAAAACTCTTACCGGTGCAGTGACTCTTGATGATGCAGAATTTACCGCTAGCAATACTACCATTAATTATGATGCGCCTACAGTAGATAGCAATGTGGCTGTAAGTGTTGCAGATGGCGGTAAGGCTACCTTTGACGGGGCTCAAACGAATATCATAGTGGACTCTCAGCTAAACGATAAGGTATATGGTGTTTTATTGCAAACCGGTGCTGAGGCAAACTTTAATGCTACAGATACAGTTATTGATGTTAAAGGCATTGGTAAGGGTAGCAAATGGGGCTATGGTTTAGATGCGAAGAATGATACTGCAGCTAATTTTAATGGCACTAATGCAACTATCAGTGATTATCAAAGAGACTATACTGCTCAGACTTTAACGGTGCGTGATGGGGCTGAAGTGAATTTTAATACGGTAGGTACGACTAAAATTGAAGCAAGTAGTCCCTATGGGGCAACTACCGCAGTAGTTACTACCGGTGGCGTTTTGAATTTTAATGCCGGTGATGTGGTGATTAATGCCTCCTTAACTGGCGCCAATAAAGAAGGTCGGGCTAATGACGTTGGCCTTATGGTTTGGAGTACCGGGGCGCAAACAGAACTAAATGTGAAATCCAATGTTCGGAGTCTGACTGTTAATATAGATGGTCAAGGGTATGATGATGATCTTAATACTAGTAACTCCGATGGTACGGCAGCTCTTAATGTTGCAGGAAGCGGCGCGGTATTAAACATTGATGCACAAAAGTTTAATGTTGAGGTAAACTATAGTGGTACATCTTCTAATGATGGACACCATAATGTAGCCAACGGTTTGTTTGTAGAGGAAGAGGGTAAAATACAAGTAGGCAGTGGAACTAACACTATGATTAATGTTACAAGAGATACGCCTAGTGCGGCGTATGTTCATGGTGTATATGCGCGCAATGAGAATTCTTTGGTCAGTCTTTTAGGTAATACTACTATTACCGCTAAGGGTAATGGTACTCTGGATGCTCTTTTTGCAGATGAAGCTGGCCAAATTATTGTGGGCAGCTCCGGCAAGACCGTAAAACTGACCGGCGACGTGGTGGCCAATAATGGTGGTAAAATTACCCTTGGTGGCACAACCAATACCGTTGTGGGTGATGCTGTTTCCAGTGGCTCGAACAGCTCAATTACTTTAGGCGGAGTGAGCAATACCGTTACTAACGTAAAAGCTTTAGAGGCAACTGGTTATGGTGCAATCAATGTTACAGCTGGCAAGGTATATGCTGAAGCTGCGAAAACAAATGAGGGCACAATTACCGTCTCCGGAGGCTGCTTAGAGGCTAAGGCCTATGAGGCTAACACCAATAAGAGCATTGTCGTTACAAGCAGTGGTTCTTTGAGGGTTACGTCAGGTCAGGTTTTTGCCAATGCCTACGCTTCCGGTGTAACTGAAAGTGGAAATCAAAAGGACGGTTTTGATTTAACAGGCGGTAGTTTATTACTGACAGATGAGGCCATGTCCTTAACTTATTTAAAGAATATTAAAGATAACGTTCAAGAAGGGAGTACTACGAAGATATCCTATACCGGGACAGCAATTAGTGATGTTACTGTTACGGATAACACAGTAAAGATTGACGATTTAAGTGGTGTAGGCGTTACTCTTACTGCTATTGCCGGTACTACCGAAAATAGTGCTTTAACTGTAGGTGGAACGGCTAGTGCTGGTACTATGGCTACAGGCGATTTAGGTCTGAAAAATGTTGACCTAGGTACTGCAAGTGATGTTACTGTTACCAACGGTGCGACCTTGACTCTCGTCGGAGGGACGGAAGGTAGCGGAGATTTGGTAAAGACTACGGCCGCAGAAGGTGCTAAGCTGGATTTAACTAGTGGTACGCTTAACTTAGGTGTTGTTGGCGCAGCTGGCGGCGGAACTATTAAGGGTGCTGTTACCTTGGACAACACCTCTTCTTTGAACACTAATGGAGGAGAATTCACGGTTGCAGGAGAGCTAAAGACTTCTGGAACAGTGAATGTAGGAACTGGTTCTAAGCTGATAGCTGAAACGGTCAAGGTAGAAGCAGGCGATGTTCATGTCGGTGGTGACCTTAATGCTAATGCCTTAACGGTAACTGGTACTGGCACTAATGTTAATGTTGCCGGTAGCCTAAAGGTAGGACAGGTAGATATGTCTGCTGGCGGTAATCTAAATGTTGCCGGTCAAGCTGCGGTAACGACTTTGGTCGGCAGCAGCGACACTGCGATTAGCGTAGGTAATGAAAACAGTGCAGGTCATCTTGTAGTTAGAGCTGCTCAGCTCAAGGGTGGATCCATATTCCTAGATCCTGCTTGGCTTAACGGCGTGGAACAAAATATAGCTGATGCCAGCCATGCGGCACTAACCTTTGCTAATGAGACTGTGGATGGCGCACTGGTAGTGGGTCGTAATTCCATTGCTACCTTGGGCAGTGATGATACCACTTGGGGAGATGAAGCTTTTGCTAAAGCTAATCTTACCTGGGGCGATCAGGCAGGTAACGTAGGTGCGGCTCTTGCTTTGGCAAAGCCACAAACCTTGGATAGCACTGGTTCTATCACGGTGAACGGTACTCTTCTTGCTCCTGGAACTCCTACTGCTAATACGGCTACCTTCGCAGCTGACTCTGCTCTTATTGTCAATGCGGCAGCTATGGGTAGCTCTGCAGCATTAACCGGCACTACAGGTTCCGTTCTTTCTGTAGTAAGTGGCGCTAGGGTAGTTTTGGATAATGCTAAGGCTGACGTTAATGGTCAAAATATTAGCTTGGTGGCAGGCTTTGATACGGGTATGGATACTGCTGGCAATTGGTCAGTTTTAACCACTGATAGGATGCTGAATACTTCTGTAGCGTCGGTAAATGCTACTGGCTTCGTACAGGGTATTACTGTTAATGATGTAGCCAGTGTACTTCCCGGTGTGGTAGTGCCCAATGTAGTTAAGGGCATTTACCAAAATAGCTTAAATGATGTTAGCAGCACCAATGCAGGTATTGCTTTTATCTCTCAGGCTGCTAATACTAATTATGTGGCTGAACAGGCAGTGGCTGTAGAGGCAGTTAACAGTGCTGCGGCTATGACTGTAGCCGGAGGACAGCAAAATTCCACCTTGAATGCGGCGAAATTATTCACCGGTAGTATTCAAAGACATATTGCTGAGGATCCTCAGGATAGACACATTTGGGCTGAGTACAATCACACTAATTCCAAGGTTAGAGATATTAATCTTGGTAGCGGTAAGCTAGGCTTTGACAACAAGCTTAATGGTATCACCTTAGGTGTGGATCTTGTAGCCACTGAGCATAAGCATGCCGGCGTAGCCTTTACTTATGGCGAAGGTAAGGTTACCTCTGCTCAGAATGTAGCTACGACTCAAAATGAGTACAAATATTGGGGCTTAGACCTGTATCATGGTTGGCATACTGCTAAGGCTGATATCTTAGCTGATATTGGTTATTTAAAGAATGACGGTGAGATTTGGCAGAGCAATGTTTTGGGCAAGCTCAAGTCTGATCCTACCAGTAATATTTGGACTGCCGGTGTGAGAGCAGACTTTAAGACTAAGGGAGATTTCACTCCCTATGCAGGTCTTAGATATCTAAGATTAAAGACTGATAGCCATAACGTTAATTCTCCAGCCGGTACCGTCTTTAATGTAGGTAAGGATACGCAAAATATTTGGCTATTACCTGTAGGCGTAAGCTTCAGCAAGAAGCTTCAAAGGGGTAGTGGCATCTTAGTGCCGAAGGTTGATTTAGGTGTGCTCTTTGCCTTTGGCGACAAGGACACTAAGGCTAGTATTTCCGTGCCCGGTATTTCCGGTTCCGATAATTTAGGCTTGACTGTTACGGACGGAACTTCTTTCGTAGGCAGCCTAGGCTTAGCCTATGAAACCAAGAGAGCAAGCTATGGTCTTGCTTATCAACTGCAAGCTGGCTCCAAAGAGGTTAGAAATGGTCTTTGGGCTAACGCAGAATTTAAATTCTAGTTTGTTCATCCCCACCCCTTTATACGCTCCTAAGTAAGGCGTGGCAAGTAGCACTTGCCACGCTCACCCTGGGAGCGTATAATTTATTTATAACGAAAACGGGGGTAGATTTATGCCTGAAATTATTATTAGAGATGCTAAAGTGACTGATGGAGCAAGGCTTTTAGAAATTTATAAGCCATATGTGGAAAAGACAGCTATTACCTTTGAGTATGAGGTCCCCAGTTTAGAAGAATTTACCCAAAGAATTGAGAAGGTACAAACAAAATATCCTTATTTGGTAGCGGAGCTAGAGGGTAAAATCATGGGCTATGCTTATGTGGGTCAATTAAAATCCCGAGCTGCTTATGGCTGGTCGGTGGAAACCTCTATTTATGTGGATGGTACGCAAAAACAGCATGGCCTAGGACGCAAGCTTTACGAAGCCTTAGAGGAAATTTTGAGCAAGCAGGGAGTGACTAATTTATATGCCTGTATTGCTTATCCTGTTCAAGAGGATGAACATTTAACCTATGATAGCGTTTGCTTCCATGAAAAGCTGGGTTACAAGCTTAATGGGCATTTTCACCACTGCGCTTATAAGTTTGAGCGTTGGTATGATATGGTCTGGATGGAAAAATTTATTGGCGACCATGTTTCTCCTCAACCCTCTGTGACAGCTTATAGGGCCTGGCAGAAGGATTAAAGTAAAAGTTAAGCAGTGAGCTGTAGTAGGGAAAATCCACCTGCTGCAGCTTTTTTATGCTCAACCTTGGGCAATTATCTTCCAATA
>CAZTGQ010000067.1:5444-7710 GCA_964613345.1 uncultured Acidaminococcales bacterium
GGGGGATACTGTCTTGAAAAGCAAGGAACCATTTGTAGAAGCTATGGAAAATTACAGAAAAGCGCAGGTTTATCCCCTACATACGCCGGGTCATAAGGGCGGCAGAGGGGCTTGTGCTAGTTTAGCAGCACTTCTGGGTGCTAAAGCCCTGGCTAGCGATGTTTCGCTGATGGAGGAGCTGGATGATATTCATAATCCTCATAGCTGTTTACAACAGGCGGAGCAATTGGCAGCTGAGCTTTACGGCGCTACCCGCACTTTTTTTGTTCCCAATGGTACAACTGGCGCTCTTCATGCTTTACTCCTAGGCGCTTTGCGGCCGGGAGATAAAATCCTTCTGCCCAGAAATGCTCATCGCAGTGTTTATGGGGGAGTTATTTTAGCAGGTCTTGAGCCTGTTTATTTGGTGCCGGAGTACAGCGCGGACTGGCAAATGCCCTTGCAGGTAACGGCTGAGGATGTTAGCTGCGCGCTCAAAAAGGATCCTGATATTAAAGCAGTATTTCTTACCAGCCCTAATTATTATGGCTTAGCCGCAGACACGACTGCTATAGCTAAGCTTATTCATGCCCATGGGGGCGTCCTTTTGGTGGATGAAGCTCATGGACCACATTTAGGCTTTTCTTCTCACTTACCGCCTAGTGCCTTAAGCTGTGGGGCAGACGGTGTAGCTCAAAGTACGCATAAAATTGTGGGGGCTTTGACCCAGTGTTCTCTATTGCATTTTCAAGGTAAGAGATTAAATGGCGACTTTATGGCTAAAGCAATGAGCTTAGTTACTACCACCAGTCCTAATAATTTACTTCTGGCTTCTTTAGATGCTTCTAGAGCGCAGCTGGCAAAGGGTGGGCAGCAAATGGTAGAAGCTGCCTTAGCAGCAGCAGCTGTACTTAGAGGTGCTTTGGATAAAGTAGCCGGTCTTAGAATTTTAGATGAACGCATTATTGGTATTGGTGGCGTAGTGGCCTTAGATGCTACGAAGGTTACCGTGGATGTAAGAGGTCTTGGTCTTACAGGAATAGAGGCAGGTGCTCTATTAAGGCGTAACAATATTGCGGTGGAATTAGTGGACGAAAGCAAGGTGCTCTTTTTAGTTACCTATGGAGATGAGCTTGAGGAGCTTACTACCGTGGCAGAGAGGATTGCTAAGGCTTTAGATGAGGGGAGAAAACCTCTTACTGTAAAGCAGGAGCCTTTATGGCTGCCGCCCCTACCTCAAAGTGGACTAAATCTGCGGCAGGCTTTTTTTGCCAGGAAGGAAGTTGTCCATTGGACTAAGGCGGTAGGTAGACTTTCAGGGGAGGAATTATGTTTCTATCCTCCGGGGATACCACTTCTTTTACCGGGAGAAATTATAACCGAGGACTTGCTATATTATTGTAGGAAGATGTTAGATTTAGGCATGCACATGACGGGACCTACGGATGGTTCCTTAGAAACGATACAGGTGATTAATAATGCATAAAGGAATTTTTATTACTTTTGAAGGACCGGATGGCAGTGGCAAGACTACCCAAGTTAATAACCTTGCTGCTTGGCTGAAAAATGAGGGCAGAGAGGTGATCTGCACTAGAGAGCCGGGAGGCACTCTAGCAGCGGAGGCTATTCGCCAAGTGGTGCTTGACCCTAAGCTCCCCATTAAAGCGGAGGCAGAGACCTTGCTCTATTTGGCCGCTCGCGCCGAGCATGTAGAAAAGGTTATTGCACCTGCCTTGACAGAGGGAAAGGTCGTTCTTTGTGACCGCTTTAGCGATTCTACCATTGTTTATCAGGGTTATACCCGTGGAATGGAAATTGAAGCCTTGGAATTTATTAATACCTTTGCTACGAAGGGATTAACTCCGGATTTAACCTTTCTCTTAGATGGTGAGCCGAAACAGCTTCTTAGCAGACGGCAAAATAGAGGTGTGGAGGATAGATTTGAGCTGGAAGGTCTAGCCTTCCAAGAGCAGGTTCGACAAGGTTTTTTAGTGTTGGCTAAAAGATATCCGGAGCGTATCAAGCTTGTTAATAGTTTAGCGCAGCCGGAGATTATTACAGAACAGCTTCAAAGGGAGCTGAAAAAATTTATAGCACAGAAAGGGTAAGCTATGTGGGATGAGGTTTTGGGCCATGAACAGAATAAGAATTTTCTAGCAGGGCTCTTAACCGGCCAAAGAAGCACTGCCTCCCTGCTTTTTTCCGGACCTGAGGGAGTAGGGAAAAAAATGCTGGCGAGGGCCTTTAGTGCTAGCTTTCTTTGCCAAAATGATCCCCTCCGGCAGGA
>CAZTGQ010000068.1:0-3689 GCA_964613345.1 uncultured Acidaminococcales bacterium
GCAATAAAATGCCCACTCCGGCGCTGCCGATAAGCGCTACTACTGCAGGTCTAAGGCCATTAAGCACACCTCTGATAGCCCCCATATCGCCATACTTAGCATATAAATAAGCTAAGATAAGCATAATAATTACCGAGGGGAAAACAAAACCGGCAGTAGCTGCAATACTACCTGGGATACCGCCTACCTTGGCCCCCACAAAGGTAGCAGCGTTAATACCAATAGGACCTGGTGTCATTTGCGAGATAGTAAAAATATCCACAAATTCATTCATAGTAATCCATTTATGACCCTCTACCACCTCTGCTTGAATAAGAGGCATTGAGGCATAACCACAGCCTATACAAAATAAACCAACCTTAGCAAAGCTCCAAAACACTTCTACTAATATTCCCATGACTTACCTCCTAATTATACTTTGGATTTTGCATGAGGCCTAAGCCAATCAGCGCATCCACAAGAATGATATACATAATATTAATATTTAGTATATAGGAGGCCACAAAGGAGCCCACCATAATAGCCATAGGCAGCGCCAGCTTTTTCTTCCACTGCTTTTGGATAAGGCCAATCACCACATCTAGAATAACCGCAGACACGCCGCATTGCATACCCTTCAGCAACATGCGAATATAATAATTAGTCGCAAAAGCCGTATAAAAGTAGCTAATAGCCGTTAAGGTTATGAGGGGAGGCAACACTGTAGCTAAAAGGCTAACAGCCAGTCCCTTAACTCCCCCCATTCTGTACCCCAAAATAATAGCAGCGTTAACTGCCACTACACCGGGAGCCGATTGGGCGATGGCCACTAGGTTTAAGGACTCATTTTCCTCCAGCCAATGGTATTCATCCACAAATTTCGCCTTCATAAGAGGAATGAGGACGAATCCCCCTCCCACCGTAAAAGCACTAATCACAAAGGTAGATTTAAATAAGGTCCACAGCTTTACCGGTTCCACCCGACTAGTTCTGCTCTCCTTAGCTTCATCCACCTGATTTTTATTTTCAACCACACTAATCCCTTCCTTTGGCAAAAACTTCCCTACGATTATAGCACTTTCTCTCCTAAAAGCCTAGATGCAGTGCCTATCAGCCTACCAAGCAGCCACACAGCCATCCGTTCTACTTTCCGTGGCTCCTGTCAAAACACCGTCCTCATCCCGGACAATCATTTGTCCGCGGCCAAAGCTAGTGAAATCCTCCATCACCTTCACCTCATGGCCACGCTTACGCAAGCCTTCCGCCACCTCAGGAGCAAAACCAGCTTCAATTTCCACCTTCTTACCACCAACCCACTGCCACCTAGGTGCATCCAAGGCTGCTTGGGGATTGAGGCCGAAATCTAACATATTCATCATGACTTGAACATGTCCTTGGGGCTGCATAAAACCACCCATGACACCAAAGGGGCCTACGGCCTGTCCATCCTTCATAAGAAAACCGGGAATAATAGTGTGGTAAGGCTTCTTGCCAGGCACTAGAGTATTGTCCGCTTTAGGATCTAAGCTAAAGCTACAGCCTCTATCATTTAAGGAAATGCCATAACCGGGAATAACAATACCACTGCCAAAGCCCTTAAAGTTACTTTGAATGAAGGAAATCATATTGCCCTCTGCATCTGCAGCGCACATGTACACCGTACCACCGGACGCAGGATCAACAGGCTTAGGCAGTAGGGCCTCATCGCCAATTTCCTCACTGCGCTTCACAGCATATTCCTCACTAAGCAGATAGGAGGTTTTCATCTTCATATCTCTGGGGTCGGTTACATAAGCCATACCATCCACAAAAGCCAGCTTCATAGCCTCTAGCTGCTTATGGATAGTATTTTCAGCATCTCTGTCTTTAAATTCTCCCAGCTTCTGGATAATATTTAAAGTCATCAGAGCCACAATTCCATGTCCGTTGGGCGGAATCTCACAAACATCATAGCCATGATAATTCGTATGGATGGGTTCCACCCATTCTGCCCTATACTTAGCTAAATCTCCTGCTCTTAAATAGCCATTGGTTTCCTCGGAAAATTTATCGATAGCTTGAGCAATATCTCCTCTGTAAAAGCTTTCGCAGCCAGTAGCTGCCAATTCTCTTAATGCCCTGGCATGATAAGGAAGCTTCACGATGCTGCCAATAGCAGGTACGCCATTTTTCATAAAGGTTTCAAAGAAGGGTGCAAATTCCGGTTTATCCTTAAAGGGAGCAAAAACCTCTACCGCTCTTTCCCAAAGCAGTCCTACAATGGGATGCACAGGATAGCCCTCCTCGGCATAGCTAATAGCCGGAGCGAAAAGCTCTGCAAAGGGCAATTTACCAAAGCGCTTATGCAATTCTGCCCAAGCAGAGGGTGCTCCGGGAACGGTTACCGGTGCCCAGCCCCGATCAGGAATTTTATCTATGCCGGCAGCCTGCATAGCCTCTCTGGTAAGCTTTTCCGGAGCGAAGCCACTACCATTTAAGCCATAAAGCTTGCTGTCCTTTTTAATCCACACCAAAGCAAAAGCATCGCTGCCCAATCCATTGCCTGAAGGCTCTAAAACGGTCATAGCAATAGCTGTAGCAATCATAGCATCAATGGCATTGCCACCTTTTTTCAAAATATCCAGTCCTGCCTGAGCAGCCAAGGGCTGAGAGGTACAAACCATACCTTTTTTACCATAAATCATACTCCGACGAGAGGGATAGGGATAAGATAAAGCATCAAATTTCATAAAAAAATCCTCCTTTAAAAATAAGTTTTATTTTATTAATAATATTCTATGACGTTGACTTTAATTTGACCATTAGCTAGAATACAAGTGAAAGAGAAAGGAGACGGGACTATGCTTGTAGGTATTATTGGACCTAAGTCCAGCATTGATATTTTAACTGCTACCAAAACATCCTTACCCATCGAGTTTCTTCCCTTAGTTTATCACAGCTTTACAGAAGCCACTGCCCTAGTAAAGGACAACGAGGACCGTTGTGATGCGCTGCTTTTCACCGGACAAACTCCTTACACCTATGTCAGTGCTTTTCTGCAGCCCCATAAGCCCTGGGAATATTTACCTCGCAACGTCCTGTCCACTATGTGTGCTCTGGTAGAGGCCGGTCTAATTTACGGCACCATTCGTAGCATCAGCATGGACGGCTTTAATCCGGAGGTAATGCGCACTCTCCAAGAGGAGATTCACGGCACCACCCATGGTCTCAATTTTCACAATGCTACCTTTGACATTCTGGCACCGGATTATTTAGCTCAGGTTATTGCCCACCACGCAGAGAATTACCAACAGGGACGTGCAGACCTATGTCTAACAGGCAACCAAATAATTTTTGAAGAGCTAAAGAAAAAACGCATTCCTACTATCAAGGCCAATCCTAATTACGCCCTAGCTCAACAAAAGCTGGAGCTACTACTTTTAAAGCACAAGGTCATTTGCTCGGAAAAGAGTTTGCCTGCGGTTATCGTCATTAAGCCCACCTTCCAATTAGATTATAACCCTTACGGACAAAGTGAGCTACCCTTGCTTCGCTTAAAAGCTAAAATCAGCGAAGCAATTTATTACTATGCTCAAAAGCTAAATGCCGCAGTTTACACCTTAGGCGAGGAAACCTATTACCTCACCTGTAACGGCGATAGCTTAGACGCCGAAACCAGGCATTTCACCTCCATTGACGATTTGCTCCGCAGCAATCGGGAGCATCCCCTT
>CAZTGQ010000068.1:3699-5628 GCA_964613345.1 uncultured Acidaminococcales bacterium
GGCATCGGTCTAGGCATTACCTGTCAGGCAGCTAAGTACGCTGCTGGGCAGGCCCTAAAGCGGGCCGCAGAAAATAAAGGCACCTGTTGTTATTTACTGGATGAAAAGCAGCATTTCTTTGGCCCCTTAAGCCTAAACGATGGTCCGGGAGAAAAAATTCCTTCCGGCTCCCATTTAGAAGCAATTTCCAGACAAACCAACATCGGTCTGCCCACTCTTCTTAAAATAGAACAAACCCTGCGCCAATATCAAGTCCAGAGATTTACCTCTACAGAGCTGGCTTTTTATTGCGGCATGCCCCTACGTAGCATGAACCGTTTGCTCCAACGCCTAGAGGAGCATGGCTATGTAAGTCAGGTAGGCAAGGATCCCCAGCCTGCTACAGGACGCCCTCGCAGACTTTTAAAAATAGATTTGTGTGCCCCTGAGGACTAGTACTAAAGAAGCGCCGCAAAAACAGAAGCGATAATAACTGAAATTGTAGTAACCGACACAAAGCCCGAAACTACAAAAGCAGGAGTTAATTTTTCTACAATATAGTTCTTTTCACCCTCGGTTTGAGCTACTGCGGTAGCTACCTCGTTAACAATAAGGAAGGTAGCTGGGAAGCCTAAAAGCTGAGACATAGCAATACCAATAGCCAAATTTCTGGAACCAATGAATTTCCATAAGGGTAAAACATACAGGAAAATATAGCAGCCTAAAAGCACTGCGCCAAAAACTAAAACCAGATTAAAAGCCATGCTGCCAATATCTCCCAAGCTAATTTTAGCTAGGGCAGGGATAAGGCTGCAAAAGGTTGCGGTCATAAATAAACCACTGGATTTACCTTTGTCTAGAATTCTGGCAGGAATAAGACCTGCTTGATTTAAAAACATACCCATAAACAGACACCACACAGAAGCAGAAATACCGGTAGCTTTAGCTATATGACTGGCTATATAAGCCACTACAGCGGTAATACCCAAGGTCACATACACAGTAAAATACTTATCATATTTCACGCAGAAGGGCACCTTCACCGGACCTTGATGAGCATCCTGAGGATTTTCCTCCACCTTTAACAAGTCAATACCCTTAGCTAGATTCTCTCTATATTCTTCTACTAAAACTCTAGCTTCCGTAAGACCGCAGCGAGAAGCAGGAATGGTACCTACGAACTTTTGTACTGCAAAGACATTGGTGCCAAGCCCTGCGGCCATAGCTAGGCCCTTGTCCATAGCTGCTGCCGTCATGATTTGAGTAGCTACAATACCACCATTAACGATGGGAATGCTAACCAACGCTGCTTCCATACCGATGAAGGGCGAAACCAACAAAACTGAACCGATGGCTACCAGCATGGCAATAAGAGACATCACCACTACCTTCCATTCTTTCCTCATTTGACTCAAGTTAATAGAGGAGCCCATGGAAAAAACTAAAAAGGGTGTTGCCATTTTGCCTAGATCAGTTAAGCCTGCTAGCTTAATTACATCCTTCGGTATGACCCCAGCTAAAAATAAAACTAAAAAAGCCATGAGTGCTACAAATACGGAAGATAGCTTAGCTTTAGAAAAAACGCCAAGAATATCACCTATAGCAAAAATACCAAAAACAATTAGTAACCCAAGATACATAATAATCCCCCCCTATCTAAAATATATTTTATTATATTACGTTTGTGTTTTGCCGTATACTGACCATAATTAGACTTTAATTATTTTAAATGTACATTTTCTTTATTTAATTACATTTTTAGTCAAGTATGGCTGAAACCAACAACAGAAAAAATATGAAAGATTTTAAATTTTATGAAGTTGGTGGTAAAATCAGAGATGAACTTCTTGGTTTATCAAGTACAGATCTTGATTATGTTGTGGTTGCGGAGCAATTTACATCTTCATCATTTTTTGAACTTCAAGAAGCACTGACAACAGACGGTTATCA
>CAZTGQ010000068.1:5638-7467 GCA_964613345.1 uncultured Acidaminococcales bacterium
AATTAGCAAATGCTAATTTTTGTAAAAATATATTTTCTATTTTTATTAAGCGAGGTGCTTTCCATGCGCGTACTAGGGATTTATGCTTCACCCCGTAAGCTGGGCAATTCAGAGATAGGCGTAAAGGAAATTTTTAAAAATTTACCTAATGACTGGAGCAAAGAGCTGCTCAACCTGAGCAATTTAAATTTACAGCCCTGCCGAGCCTGCTACGCCTGCTTAAAGCAGGGTCGCTCCTGTATTCTCCAGGATGATTTAGCCCTGCTTCTCCAAAAAATTAAAGCAGCTGATAGAATCATCCTCATAGCACCGGTGTATTTTCTGGGAGAACAAACTGCCCTCAAGCTCCTAAAGGACAGACTTATAGGCCTACTTAATGAAGGCAACGACTTTTTCCGCGGTCAGCCCTGCGTGATCGTCACCACTCACGCTATCAAGGACTGGGAAGGCTATGCTAGGGAAGAAATGCTGGCTCTAGCCTACTTTTTAGGCTTTAAGGTATTAGGCAATCTAGTCTGTCAAAATACTCTGCCCGGAGATATTGTGGACGAAGAGGGCAAGCGCAACCTCCGAGCTTTGGCCAAAGCCTTAGTCACCGGTATGCCTTTAGCGCCTAGTAAGGATGCGCCTCTTTCTTGTCCCCACTGTCAAAGCAGTCTTTTACAAATAAAGCCTGATAGCACCTGGCGCTGTCCACTTTGCAATTCTACCGGCAAATTAAGCTACGCAGAAGATAAGCTCCTTCTGCTAACGGATAAGCTTACTGTTCATCGCTTTTCCCCGGAAGGCCTCGCTCACCACGGACAGGTACTACTGGACGTAAATAAAGAATTTCTAGCCAGAAGGCGGCAGGTCTTGTCCGTCCTTAAGGAATACAAATAAAAAAGCATAAATTAACTACTGCGCAGCAAAAAGGACTGGGAGCCAAATGGTTCCCAGTCCTTCACCTTATCAAGACATATTTATAGCTCGAGGAATTTTCTCTCACAAATTTACTGTCCTACAATATTACCTTCGTAATGAGTAGCATCAGGTTCAGAAATAATCTTACTCCCCAGCTTCTTTTGCATTCCTGCCAAAACACCGGTCTTTTTAATCGCCAGCAAAAAGCCAAAGGCAATACTACCACCAATAAGAGTGCCGCCAATAAAGGAGGGCACATAAAACATCCAAGTAAGCCCGGTTCTACCCCAGAAAAGAGCCATGACCGGATAGGACACAATAGCCCCTATAATACCGGTACCAATTATTTCACCTATTACTGCAGCCCAAAGCTTGCCCTTGCTGGCCTGATACAAAATACCGGAAAGCGCTGCACCAAAAACGGCTCCTGTTAAAGCTAGGGGCGGTATACCCAAAAACATCATTCTAATGATACCAATTAAAAATGCACATAAAAAAGCAGCCTTGCTGCCCATCAGCACCGCACACACGATGTTAATCAAATGAGCCATGGGACACATGCCTTCCACTCTCAAAATAGGAGAGATTACTACTCCCAGCGCAATTAAAAACCCCAGCATAACCATTCTTAAAACTGTTTCTTTTTTCTCCATTGTCACGGCCTCTTTTCCGGCAGCCTCCAGCCAGCAGTGACAAAAAAATAAAACCAATACACTGCGCAGCTATAGGCTAGCCTATATCAACGGTCGAGACTAATGGTCTCCTCTCACCCCGGAACACGGGTTCCCTCGCATAGTATTAGTTTGTTGTAGCTCTAGGGAGAAGACGCTCCTCTTTCCCCAGTCCATCGTCTACGTTCCTACTATAATACAAAGCTTTAATTTTTTCAAGCAAAAAAATAGGCTTCTTTCAACTAAAGGAAAGAA
>CAZTGQ010000069.1:0-6084 GCA_964613345.1 uncultured Acidaminococcales bacterium
TGTAAGTTTTTTGTTTTTTTTTTTTGTTTTTTATTTTCATATAAAAATAATTTTACTCAGTAGCTTAGGCACTAACCCACTTTGCCTAGGTATACCAAATTTAGCCACATAGTCATTATCTATATGGGCAATAGGCCGATAAAAAAATCCTTCCTTTTCCATATCCTCCACCTCCCATAATTTTATTGCATATAAAAGCTGTTTTTTGTTATAATTAACCAACTAATTTAAAGCTGAAGGGAAGCATAATGACAGTTCAAAATACTACCATCATGAATAAATCTCTCCAAGACCAGGTCCTTGACCATAATGTATTGCAATCCACCTATGCAGAAATACGTTTTAAGCTACGCATTCTTCTCACCATGGGACAATTACTCATGGAAAATGGAGCTGACAGCAGCCGTATTATGCGTATTCTTATGCGCAGTGCTGCCTACATGGGTATACCCTGGCATAAGGTCAATCTCCATATCACCTATACAACTCTCATGCTCAATATCAGTGACGAGGACCATTCCTACACTAGCTTTAAAAGAAGTCGCAAGCATGGCATTAATATTAACGTCATCAATGCAGTAAGTCAGCTTAGTTGGGATGCAGTAACTAAAGAATATACCTTAAGCGAAATACAAGATGCGCTCTCCCAAATTCAAGCTACCCCTCGCTCCTACTCACCGGTTATTACAGCTCTAGGAGCAGGTATTGCTACTGCCGGCTTTTGCACTATTTTTGGCGGTGATGTTCCCGCCTTTTTTATAACCATGCTGTGCTCAGCACTAGCCTTCTATCTCCAAAAGCTGGGCTTAGACGTAGACCTTAATAAATACATTTCCACCACAATCAGTGCTTTCGTGGCTACAATACTGTGCTATACTAGCCACTTTCTTGCATTATCGTCTACTCCTTGGCATCCCATGCTGGCCTGTGCTCTTTTTCTTATTCCCTGTATGGTTATTGTCACAGCCTTAAATGATTTTCTGAATTCCTATCTTATTTGCGGACTTTCCCGTCTCATAGATGCCATACTCCTAATTTGCAGTGTAACTCTAGGAATAGTGCTGGCTCTGGAAATTGGTCATGTTTCCGAATTCGTTTCTCTGTCCACCTTAGTAGTTCATCATGCCCCCGGTAGCTTTGCTCTGGGCGGAGCTGCTGCAGCCTTGGGCTTTGCCATTTTGTTTAGCTTGCCGCCCTCCAAGCTATTTATAGCGAGCTTGGGTGGAGCTCTAGCAATTTCTCTTAGGAATCTCTTTATCGGTTACTTAAACCTTAGCCCTATGATAGCCGTACTTTTAGCGGCAAGTATTATCAGTACTCTTACCATCGCCTGCAGGAAAATTTTCAGGGCCCAAATCATTATTATTCCTGCTGTCATTCCCATGGTACCGGGACTATTACTCTTTCGTTTTCTTTTTTCTTTTATTAATCTTCAAATTCTAGGCTTTAGCAGTTTTCTAGTTGCTCTGGAAAATTTAGTTACAGCCCTTTTAATTTTACTTAGTCTTTCCTTGGGCACTTATCTACCATTCATGTTTGCCCGTCGCTATATTAGAAAGCACGATTTAAAACGTTATTATGAGCTTATTCGTAAATCACATTCCCATTGGCACTAAAAAAAAAAGCGTTCCACTAAGTGGAACGCTTTTCTTGATTTTGTCGTTAACTTAGATAAAACTATATCTTATAGTTTAACAACGTTCGCAGCTTGTTCACCGCGGTTGCCTTCAACAACGTCGAATTCAACAGCTTGACCTTCTTCAAGAGTCTTAAAGCCATCGGATTGGATTGCGGAGAAATGTACGAATACGTCGCCACCATCTTCACGTTCGATAAAACCATAACCCTTTTCTGCATTAAACCATTTTACTTTGCCAGTCATATTTCTTGGCCTCCTAAAAAAAATATTTCTGAAAAACTGATACTCAATTGTGTTCTACCGAAGTGTAACATTCATCTTGTTCGTTTTTCTACTCGCTCATTGTAACACACAAAAAAAACTTTTACAAGGAGTATTTTTAATTTTTGTTTGATTTTTCTAATAATTTAAGCTTAAATCCCTCTACTAGGCTTTCTTTGTCCTTTTTAGGCAGCTGCTTTAGAGCATATTCGCGCTTCAAAGCAGCTGTTTTATCCTCCAGCTGCTCATAATATACCAAAGCGGTAACACCAAAGGCTTGTGTATACTTAGCGCCCTTGCCTGCTTGATGCTTCTCTAATCTAGCTTTGAGATCAGTAGTCCAGCCTGTATAAAGAGAATTATTCTTGCATCTAAGCATATAAACATAGACAGGCACTTACTTCTCCACCTCTACGGTCTCCATAACTACGTCCTTAACAGGACGATCTTGATAGTCAGTCTCAGTTTTACCGATTTTCTCCACAATGTCCATACCCTCTACAACCTTACCAAAAATAGCATGATGACCATCAAGCCAGGGAGTAGCTGCTAACGTAATAAAGAACTGACTTCCGCCGGTATTAGGACCAGCATTCGCCATAGAAAAATATCCCTTGCTATCATGAGCTAGACCAGCACCAAATTCATCGGGGATTTTATAACCGGGGCCGCCCATACCTGTACCGGTAGGATCTCCCCCCTGAATCATAAAGCCGTCAATAACTCTGTGAAAAATCAAACCATTATAAAAGCCTTTTTCCACTAACTCTAAGAAATTTCCTGCAGTTTTGGGAGCCTTATCCTCAAACATCTCTGCTACAATATCCCCAAAATTTGTTTTCATTCTAATTTTTCTGTTAGTCATGATCATTCTCCTTATTTTTTTATTTAAAAACCTCTAGGGTTTCTTTAACTTGTTGTGCGTCTAACCTTGGTATAGTAAATATGCAGTCCTGTCAGCATTAAGAAGCATCCTGTCATCCCCATAAGCTGCCCTAAGCTGGCAAAGCTTCCTAAAAACCCACCGGTAATAGGTCCCAAGGCGCCACCTAGCTGATCCGCTGCTGTGCTAAGACCAAAAGCCTTTCCTCTTTCATTAACAGCAGTAGTCTCCACCAAATAAGAAAATAAATTAGGACTGGCTCCTGCCAAAAACAGACCATAAACAAAGTAGACAAAAGCAAATACCCAAACAGAGTCCACAAAAATCTGCCCTAAATTTGTTAATCCGGCACAAAATAAAACCATGGACAGGACCTTCACATAGCCATAATCATGCCCTCTGTTACCCCAAAAAGGTGCAGCAATAATGCCGGCAATGCCTGCCAAAGACAAAATCACGCCGGAAACGGTCACAGCAGAGGGAGCACCCTTTAAAGCATCGTTCACGTAAATAGCCAAAAGAGGCTGAATAACCATAGTGCAGGCCTTAACAATGGCAAAGAGGCAGAGAATATATGGCACTACCGGCTTATGCAAAAGGCTCAACAAATCACTAAGCATGGCACCCACACTACCCTTAGGCTTATCCTCTTTAGCAATAGGCGTCTCCTTAATTCGGAGAAAAATTGCTAAGGTGGCAGCTCCTAAAATAAAAGAAGAGGCCATCATAGAAACCCTCATGCCAAACATTTGACTAAGAACGCCGCCTAATAGGGGGCCGGTAATACTACCACTGGCGTTAGCTGCCTGAATAAGTCCCATACCCCAGCCCATTTTTTCTTCCGGCAAATTGGCAGAAGCCATGGCCATACAGGCCGGGACAAAACCACTAATGATACCCATAAAACCACGAATAGCTAAAAGCTGCCAAGGATTTTGAACGATAGCACAACCAAAATAACACAGGGTCAAACCAACTCCTGCTCTCATAGCATTCTTTTTCTGTCCTCCGATATCGCCCCTAGCACCCCAAATAGGGGCCATAACCCCCGCAAACACAAAGGTGATGGCAATAAGCACACCGGACCACATCTTAGCTGTATCCCCGGGCAAATGTAGTTCTTTAACTAGAAAAAGTGGCAAAAAGGGCACTACCATAGTATAACTGGCACAAACCATAAAAACACAGAGCCATATCAGCCAAAAGGATTGCCGCCAATTCTCACTCCTAATTTCCGTCATCGTCTCATCCTCATATTTCACTTATTTTCTTTTTAGAGGAAAGTACACTCTCCTTCTTTCCCAAGAGGGATCACCCTGCTGAGCTAAAAGCACAAGCTGTCCTTGTTCCGTAAGATAAAAATTAGTTCCATCCACCTGAGAACCTACGCCCAGCTTATCTACCACTGCAGCCTTAACACTCTCTGAGGTTAGGCCAAAATCCTGCAAGGTCAATCTCTTTCCTGTTGTTAAGGAAAAGGTCATAGCATACTGCAAATCCGTGGACTTAGCGGTAAGACCTTGAGAGGTGGCCATGGCCATAAGTGGAGATAACGCAGCATAGGTATTAATTTTCTTCCATTGTGCTTCATCCTGCACAGCAGTCAAGGGATAGGTGCGATAATTAATCACCGCAGCAGTAAATACAATACTGAGCACCTTATTATCATTAAAGGTCACTCGGCATTGGAGACCACTACCCACGGGTCCCACTACATAATTAAAAACCTCCAAATAAGCTGCAATTTCTTGATTAATAAAGCGGGCTGCCTCTTCCTTAATACCACCTACTTCAGGATAGGATTGCTGGTAATTGCGCTTATCCACCTTTAAATAAGTATTTTCTCCCTTATTTTCTTCTACAGGGGTGTACCAGCCGGTAAGCCCTTCTCTCGTAGTAACCTTGCCCCACTCCTTGCCATTAATGCGGCGCTTGCCATAGAGCAAGCCCCTACTACCACGAATAAGACCACTGGTGATATTTCCCGTACTCTGTTCAGGTTCTTTGCGCAAATAACCCCCATTGAAGGTAACATGCTCCATAACATGATCTTGATTTACATAGTTAAGCTTCGCCTTTTGACCCACCAAAGGCTGGCCAGAGCAACCACCTACGCAAAAAACTAACAATATATAAAACATCATTGTTTTAATATTTCTCAAATTCTTCATTCTCCCTAACCATATTTACAGATAAGAAAGCATTAATTAATGTATTATACTACAAATCCAAGGACGCTTCCATGACTAATCCATAAAAAATATAACCTTCAAAGAAAACGGCTTTTGCACCTGTCCTCCTTGAAGGTTCAATTCAAAACTAGCCCCTAGGCATTACATAAATGAGGGGATTATCCTGCTCCCCCGCCTTTAACACTTCAAAATGTACATGGGGTCCAGTGCTGGCACCACTACTACCCACATACCCAATAATGTCGCCCTTACGAACGGTTTGTCCCACCTGAGCCACAATGGCGCTCATATGTCCGTAGGCCGTCTGCATACCATTGCCATGGTCAATACGTACATAGCGTCCGTAACCACCATTCCAAGCTGCCATTTCTACTACACCGCTTGCTGCAGCCTTCACCGGCTCACCGTAATTTGCAGCAATATCAAGACCGGGGTGATAATCTCCGCCACCCCTACCAAAGGGGTCAGCCCTATAACCGAAAAAGGAACTGATTTCTCCTCCATTTAAAGGCCAAGCAAAGGTTCCATCACCTATAGCAGAAAGCTCCTTAAGCATGTTATAGAGATTTTCTTTTTTGTAGGCCAGTCTCTTGGTATTAATCTCATCCTGTATTTCTAACAGAGACAGCGTATCAATCTTTTCATTACCGCCCTTGCCGGCATTATCCAAATTGCGTGATTGCCGGTCGATTTCTCCCCTAGAAACGCCTTCTCCCTCTTTAGCAAGCTTTTTCCGCACAGCATCTTCTAAAGCGGCCACTTGAGCCAATTCCCTTTCCAGCTTTTCATTATCTGTAATTAGCTTTTGCAAACGTTCTGTATAAACACCGTACTGAGCACGATAGTTTTCCAATTCCTGTCTTTCCTGATAGCCCTGCAGGTAGTAGCTACCACCCACAACCACTAGACCCAAAGAAAATATCGCTATAGAGCAAATAGCTATAGCTAGCTTTTTAGGCACAGTAAAGCTTTTTTCCACCCCATCTTTTTGAGGCCATGTAAAAACTACACTCTCCTGTTTTATTATTTCTTCTTTTTTCTTTTCCATAATATTAAACATTCCAATCATTTTATCAGAGCTAATTATACCACCCTCCACCTGAAAAGCA
>CAZTGQ010000069.1:6094-7458 GCA_964613345.1 uncultured Acidaminococcales bacterium
TTTGACAATATAGCCCAATTGCCCTCATCCACCGCTAACGCGGTCCCCCTTCCCCCAACTGGGGAAGGCTTATGGGCACTACCCTAATGCTTGAATTAGAGGAAGGCTTATGGACACTACCCTAATGCTTGTTTAAGGGGGAAGGCTTTGAGGCACCGCCCTACGCTCTAAATAATTTCCATTTTTCTCCCCAGGCTAAAAGCTTGGGACCAATCCTAGGTAGTTCTTGAAGGTCTTCCCGCACTATACCACCTAAACCAAGTAGTACTAAACCATAAACAGGTACTGCAATGAGCATAGCCGCTAAAATATTCCAAGCACCCAATCCTTCAGCCACCTGCAGCATCCCAGCGGTAGCAATTCCCATCACCGCTGCTGCCACTATGGTTTTCGCTAGGACCTTAAGAGGCAAGGAAAACGCCGTATACTTATATATGAAAAACATATTCAATATAGCAGCCAAGCCCAAATCTGCCACCGTAGCCCAAGCGGAGCCTTGAATCCCCAAGGCCGGTTGAGCCGTTAAAATCCAATTCAGTGCGACCTTACAAGCTGCGGCTAAAATCATATTCACCACAGGAACCTTGGTATGACCGAGGCCCTGCAGAATTCCTGTGCTAACCTGGTGCAGACCTAAAAGAAAAATCCCAATACTCATGACCTGAATGGCAGGTGCTGCTCCCGGGGCATTGTAAATCATAGTTGCTACCTTTTCGCCCAAGACAAAGAGTCCTACACTGCAAGGTATGGTAATCATGGCCGCTACACGGAAGGCGGTTTTAACCTTTTCCTTAATACCAGCATAATCCTGAAGAGTCTTGGATTCTGAAATAGAAGGAACCAAACTAATAGACAGCGCCGCCGTTAAAATAGTAGATAAATTTACCAAGGGCACCGCCACTCCTGTTAAGTAACCAAAGAGAGTAGTAGCCTCTCTCATGGAGAAGCCTGCCACTTCTAAACGTGCGGGAACAATAAGCATATCTAAATTAGAAACTACAGGCAGCATAAGACTGGCCATAGAAACAGGCAGTGCCAATTTGATAATACGCTTAATAATACTTCCAGCTGATTCTGCTACTACCTGAGCATCATGCTCCAACGCTTCTAAATGGAATTGTTTTTTGAGCCTGCGATAAAAATAGCAAAGGACTAAAACTCCGCAAAAGGCCCCTGCTCCAGCCCCCATACTAGCACCACCGGCAGCATAATCCAAACCCCTTGGTAAGAGTAAATAGGAAAAGGCAAGCATGGTCACAACTCGCACAGACTGCTCCGTAACCTCGGAGCAAGCTGTTGGTGTCATAATCTGCCAGCCTTGAAAATAACCTCTAAAGCTGGACAAAATTGCTACAAAAAACACG
>CAZTGQ010000070.1:0-7438 GCA_964613345.1 uncultured Acidaminococcales bacterium
TTCCTGTCCAAGCAGACACTCTTTGTGTACATGGAGACGGTGCTAAAGCTCTCCTCTTTGTAGAAAAAATTAGAGCTGCTTTAGCTGAAAAAAATATTGAAATTGCACCCACTGGTAAATTCATAAAATAACTCTATTAGATCGGAGGAAGAAAAATGAAAGATTCTAATTTTAGCGTGCTCTTAGGTGCTGCCTTTCTCATGGCCACCTCAGCCATTGGTCCCGGTTTTCTAACTCAAACCACGGTTTTCACTTCCAAATTATTAGCTAGCTTTGGTTTTGTAGTTTTAGTGTCCATTATTATTAATATAGGTGCGCAGCTCAACGTCTGGCGCATTATTGCAGTTACCAAAAAATATGGTCAGGACATAGCCAATGATGTTTTACCGGGCCTTGGCTCCTTTATCGCTGTGCTCGTAGCCTTAGGCGGCCTTGCCTTTAACATTGGCAACGTGGCCGGTGGCGGTTTGGGCATGAACGTACTCTTTGGCGTTGACCCCAAGATCGGTGCGGTACTCTGTGCAGTCATCGCTATTTTCATTTTCTTAAATAAAGAAGCGGGCAAGGCTATGGATAAATTAACCCAGGTTGCCGGTGGCGTTATGGTCCTGCTCACCATCTATGTGGCCGTGACCTCTAATCCTCCTGTAGCTATCGCCATAGAAAAAACCTTTGTCCCAGACACCATTGATGTAATGGCTATTATCACCTTAGTAGGTGGCAGCGTAGGCGGTTACATTACCTTTTCCGGTGCGCATAGGCTTTTAGATGCCGGCATTTGCGGGGAAGAAAAATTAAGAGACGTTAATCGTAGTGCGACCATGGGCATCCTAGTCACAGGCATTATGCGTGCAGTACTCTTTTTAGCTACCTTAGGCGTTTTAAGTCAAGGCTTATCCCTGGACCCTGCTAATCCTCCAGCTTCCGTATACAAGCTGGCAGCCGGAGTTATTGGCTATAAATTCTTCGGTGTAGTAATGCTGGGCGCAGCTATCACCTCCGTGGTGGGTGCTGCTTACACCTCCGTTTCCTTCCTGAAATCCTTTAGCAAAACCATTAGCGATAATACTCGCTATGTTATCATTGCTTTCATCGTCTTCTCCACCTTTGTCTTTGCTGTCATCGGTCAACCCGTCAAGGTCTTAATCCTAGTAGGAGCACTAAATGGTCTAATTTTGCCGATCACCTTAGGCGTGCTTTTAATCGCTGCTCATAACAAGAGGATTGTGGGCACCTACAAGCATCCTCTGTGGCTAACCATTTTCGGCTGGGCTATTTTCGTAGGCATGGTTTACCTCAGCTATATCACTTTAACAGGCAATCTATCTAAGCTCTTAGGTTAAAGGAAGGTGACAATAATGGGTAAGCTAGAAAACATTCTTCACAGTGCTCAAATTTGTCCCCTAGGTGAGGCTGCTGTTCAGGTCTACTTCGGAGATAAAATTGACCCTGATATTTTAAAATGCGTGCGCACCTTAACCGAAGCCTTAGAGGCAAATCCTCTGCCTGGTTTTAAAGAAGTAGAAGGCGCCTATACAGGTGTAGCTGTTTTTTACGATCCTTTGCCCCTCATGAATCTACCTACCATAGAAAAGGATTCCGCCCTTCCTCATGGGTTTCAGGTAGTCAAGGAACATATTACTAAAATACTATCTAATATCCAATTAGGCACAGATGATGCCACTAGATTAGTCCGCATTCCTGTTTGCTACGGCGGAGAATATGGTCCGGACTTAGAATATGTAGCCCAGTATCACCAAATGTCCCCTCAGGAGGTAATTACGCTTCATACCTCCGGGCATTATCTGGTTTATATGATTGGCTTTGCTCCCGGATTTCCCTATGTGGGCGGATTACCACCGGAAATCGCTACGCCTCGTCGCTCCACCCCAAGAACAGCTATTCCTAAGGGTTCTGTTGGTATTGCCGGTTCTCAGACAGGTGCCTATCCTCTGGAAACCCCCGGTGGATGGCAGCTCATCGGCCGCACACCCCTTCCCTTATTTAAACCTCAGGATGAGGAGCATCCCAGCGTTTTACAGGCCGGAGATAATTTGGAATTCTATGCTATTACTCCGGAAGAATACACGGCCTATCTAGCCAAGGAAGAAGGTGCCGCTCATGATGCTTAAAGTAACAAAACCCGGTCCTTTGACCACCCTGCAGGATTTAGGCCGCTATGGCTATCAAAAATATGGTGTTCTGGTCAGTGGCACTATGGACACCTTCTCCCATCGTCTGGCCAACATTCTGGTAGGTAATAAGCCTACTGAAGGTGCCCTGGAAATGACTGTGGCGGGCCCCACCTTGACCCTACCTAAAGGACTAATTTTTGCTCTCACAGGAGCAGATTTAAATGCCAAGGTTCTAGGACAACCTGTGCCTCGCTTTCGTCCCATTTACGTCCAGGAGGAATGCGTGCTAACCATGAGCTTTGCCAAGGAAGGTTGTCGCGGCTATATGGCAGTAGCAGGTGGCTTTGATGTCAAGGTAACGATGGGAAGCAAAAGCACTTATTTGCGAGCTAAAATTGGTGGCTTTAAAGGCAGACCCTTAGCAGCCGGTGATGAAATTCCTGTAGGAAATACTCCTGATTGTATGAAGGCCTTTAAAGAAAAATATGCCGCCAGCCGCTCCTTTCCCTTAGCTCATCCCAATTGGTCAGCTCCCGGCAGCTTCATCTTTGAAAATTCTCCTATTCGTGTCACCAAGGGTTTGCAGTATGACTGGTTCTCTTCTGACAGTTTAGAAAAATTCTTTGGAGAAGAATATCTAATCACTATGCAATCTGACCGCATGGGTTATAGATTGGAAGGACCTGTACTAACACAAACAGAGCAAAGAGAAATGATTTCCGAGGCCGTAACCTTTGGTTCCATTCAGGTACCTGCCGATGGCAATCCTATCGCTCTTTTGGCAGATAGACAAACTGCCGGTGGCTATGCCAAAATTGGTCAAATTATTCTGGCAGATTTACCTCGTATGGCACAAAAAGCCCCCGGCACAAAATTACGCTTTGTTCTAATAAGCAACAAGGAAGCAGAAGAAATCTACGTTCAGCAAGAAAATTACTTACAACAATTGGCCACTACTATCAAACAAAATTTACAATAGCAAAATTACGATAGCAAAAAGGAGATACCGTCTTAGGACAGTATCTCCTTTTGTTATTATTGCTTACTTAAGGGGACAGGAGTATATCTTGTCTTGTACAACCGCAAGTTCTGACAACGCAGATGGAGTGATATGAACGATTTTATAAGAAGAACTTCTCATAATACCCATAAACAAACACCACCAACACAATAACCACCGGTACGTAGAACATATACCATCTAAGAGAAGCGGGAAATTTAGTTCCTTTACCGGTATTAGCTTCCTTTAAGAAGTTATCCCAGCCCCAACCATAACGACGGGTACAGAAGAACAGGTAAACCAAGGAGCCTAAGGGGAGGATATTATTACTAACCAAAAAGTCCTCCAAATCCAGTATTCCGCTGCCGGCGCCTAGAGGCATAAAGCCTGACCAAAGATTAAAACCTAGAACACAGGGAATGGACAAAATAAATACTACAACCATGGTAACTAGGCTAGCTCTTTTTCTAGTAGCACCTAAAAGCTCCATATAGTTAGCTATAATATGCTCAAAAACAGCAATAACTGTGGACAAAGCAGCAAAAGTCATAAAAATAAAGAAGGCAGTACCCCACACTCTGCCAAGGGCCATGTTGTTAAAGGTATTAGGTAAGGAAACAAAAATTAGACCGGGGCCGCTTCCCACATCCACGCCATAAGCAAAACAGGAGGGGAAAATAATTAAACCTGCTACCAAAGCTACAAAAGTATCCAGCATAATGATATAAGTGGACTCACCTACTAAACCATGGTCCTTACCAATATAGCTACCAAAAATTGCCATGTTGCCCATGCCTACGCTCAGGGTAAAAAAGGCCTGTCCCAAAGCAGCATAGACACTGTTCCACAAACCATTGGCAGTCAAATTACTAAGCTTGGGCATGAGATAAAAATCTAGCCCCTTTTCCGCTCCCGGCAAGGTAATGGAACGAACTGCCAAAACCAACATGAGAACTAAAAGTCCTCCCATCATGTATTTAGTAGTTCTTTCTACACCTTTTTCCAAGCCAACATAACAGGCATAACCACTGAGCAGCACTACTGCAGCTAACCAAATGGTCATTTCCCCAGGACTAGCTAAAAGCTGGCCAAAAACGCCTCCCACCTGCTTGGGATTAAGACCGGAAAGCTTACCGGAAAGAAAATACCAAAAATAAGCTAACATCCAGCCAGCCACGGTAGTATAAAACATCATTAACAAATAATTTCCGGCTAACATAAAATAACTAAAAATATGCCATTTCGTTCCAGGAGGTTCTAACGCCTTAAAGGATTTTACCACACTTTGCCTAGCGGCCCGTCCTACACTAAACTCCATAACCATAATCGGCAATCCCAAAAGCACTAAGAAAAAAATGTAGAGCAAAACAAACGCTGCTCCACCATATTTACCTGTGATATAAGGAAAACGCCAAACGTTTCCCAGGCCAATGGCACAACCTGCTGACAATAAAATAAAACCAATTCTGCTTCCTAATGACTCCCTTGCTACCTTTTTCTCCATAATAGTGCTCCTTGTTGGTTTATTTATATATAAACTATACCAACAATAGTAAGAAAAGTCTAATCTAATTTATGATACTAAATTTTCCCCCAAGGAATATGTCTTCAAGACATAGTACGCAGAAAGGAGGGCGACTCACCGGCAAAAGATATATCCCCCATCATTTTATGCTCTGCAAAATACATTTGTGCTATAATATACATGAAATAATTGCATCGGAGAAATTTGGGGGATTAGTTTAGACTGTGGGGTAATTGTGATGAAGAAGCGGTTCATTCTTACAATTTTCAGAAACATCTGTTTATTGCTCATATTTTTAACCCTCTGTGGTAATGCTCAGGCAGTAGAAAATACAAAGGGACAAGTTGTACTTAAAGTAGGTTGCGTAGACATTAATAATTTTTTGCAAATCCAGGATAAAACCGTCACCGGTTATGGAGCGGATTATTTACGAGAAATAAGCACTTATACGGATTGGCAATATGAATATGTACATGGTACCTGGAGTCAATGTCTCCAGTGGCTACGAGAAGGTAAAATTGATTTACTTCTTCCAGCGGAATATACAGCTGAAAGAAGTAAAGATTTTATTTTTAGCAAGCATGAATGCTGCACGGATTATGTCATGCTTTTAATTGATGAACAGCATAAAGGCATATATTATGAGGACTTTGATAATTTCCACGGCATGAACGTGGGCATGATACAGGACAATTCGTTAAACAGCTATTTTGCGGCCTATGCTAAGCGCAAGGGCTTTACCTATCAGGCACGTTATTACGGTACCAGCCGCGAATTGTCAGCTGCTTTAGCAGCCAAAGAAGTGGATGCTATTGTCACTGGCAATTTAGATATTCGTCCCAAATGTAAAATTATTGCTAAATTCGATTATATGCCTGCCTATTTTATGATGCACAAAAAAAATCAGGCTCTCATGCAAAAATTAGATGAGGCCCTATATAACATTCAAGTAGATAAGCCTTATTTCAGGGCTCAACTATATGAAAAATATTATGCTCTTTTAGGCGAACATAGCAAGGTTTTTACGAGAACAGAGGCTGAATATATAGCACAGGCTCCTGTTTTGCGTGTCGTAACTGACAGTGAAAATCACCCCTTTGCTTGGTACGATGAAAACCAGCAGCAATATCAAGGTATAGATATTGATATTTTCAAAAAAATTGCTGCCGCCAGCGGTCTGAAGGTAGATATTATTAGGACCGCTACGCTCAGGGATTCCTGGAATATGATGCGAGAAGGAAAAGCCGATATTTTATTGGGTGTTTATATTGATGATGTCTTAGCAGATAACTACAATGTAGACAGCACCCATGTCTATATGACTGAAAACAGCAGTGCAGTTAGCCGCCGAGGTGAAGGTCTAGCTCTAGGTGAAAAGCGAACTGTAGCTATTAGCTCCTCCCTCATTGGCACCATTCGCTATTTACAAGCCAACTATCCTCAATGGGATCTTAAGCAATATCCTAATCAGGATGCTTGCTTAAAGGCAGTAGCAAATGGTCAAGCGGACTTAACCTTTGTGGGTATTTTATATATGCAAACCTGGTCCGTGCTGGATAAATATCCTAATTTAACAGTTATGCCCGGTGTATCTATTTCTCTACCTTTAGCTTTTGGTGTTAGTAAAAACGCCTCCCCCTTATTAAAAAATATTTTAAATAAATCCATCCTATCCATAACCAAGGATGACATTCAACAAAAAATTATCAATAATACCATCACTCAAAAAGAACGTTTCAGCTTGAAGAATTTCATTAAGTATAATCCCGTAAGCTTTAGTTTTTTTATTGTGGTCATTTCTCTTATTATTAGCCTCTATATTTTCATTTTCTATCGCTCCCATGTACAAAATCAATATAATAAACAACTGGCCGAAAAGAATTTAGAACTACAACAAGCTAATAAAGCCACAGATGTCTTTTTTTCTCAGCTTAGTCACGATATGCGCACTCCTATGAATGCCATTTTGGGCTTCACAGAGCTGGGGCTGGATAGTAAAAATATCTCCGAGCTTTTAGATTATTTTACTAAAATTAAAACCTCTGGCCAATATTTACTCCGCCTCATCAATGATTCTCTAGAGGTTAGTAAGCTTAATAATGGTAAGGTTTCCTTAAAACCGGAGCCCTATACTCTGGCTCAATTAGCAATTGTTTTGGAAGATATTTTACAAGAAAAGGCTCAGCGGAAAAGCATTAGCTTAACACTGGACATGAGCTATTTAGCAGAAGAATCACTGCTTTTGGATAAGATGTGTGTGCAGCAGGTTTTAGTCAACCTCTTAAATAATAGCCTAAAGTTTACGCCTCAAGGTGGAACGGTCAAGCTTCTAACCTCTATTGAAGAGGTCCAGGAGAAAAAGGTTCTTTGTTTTAAAATTATAGATAACGGCTGTGGTATGTCCGAGGAATTTTTTAAACACAAGCTTTATCATCCCTTTGAACAAGAACAAAAAGAAGGTAATTTAATAGAAGAAGGAACAGGTTTAGGTCTATCCATTGTAAAGCGCCTAATTGAACGCATGGATGGTACCATACTCTGTGACAGCAGGATTAATGGAGGTACAACCTTTACCGTACTGCTTCCCCTCACCTTTACCCAGGAAAAATCCGTGCTTCCCACAGCCTCCGTCGGCAATTATAGCTTTATCGGTAAAAGAGTGCTAATATGTGAGGATCATCCTTTAAATTTAGAAATCGCTGTTAAGCTATTAAAGAAAACCGGTCTTGAGGTAGATACAGCCATGAACGGACAAGCTGGAGTAGATAAAATTAAAAC
>CAZTGQ010000071.1:0-2920 GCA_964613345.1 uncultured Acidaminococcales bacterium
GATAGTTTTACAAAATGCGGCAATTCAGTAGCTTAGTCTGCTGAATTGCCGCCTTTTGCTTCTTAGAAGTAGTTTGGAGGAGAGAAGTGACCCTGTGGATATGGTCATTCTGTTTATTAAAGTTGCAAGATAATTGAAAATACGGTAAACTAGTAAATATAAGTAGTCTAAACGATGGGTAGGGATAAGCATGGAAATTCATGAATCAGCAGAAATGTATTTAGAAACAATTTTAGTCTTGAAAAACCGTATTGGTTTAGTTCGTTCTATAGATATTGTCCATGAAATGGATTTCTCCAAGCCGACAGTTAGTATTGCCATGAAGAAGTTTAAAGAGGATAAGCTCATTACCATTGATGAGTCCGGCTTTATTGAACTGACTAACAGGGGCAGAGATATTGCGGAGAAAATTTATGAGAGACATCAGGTCCTCACTCAAATTCTGCTTAGCCTAGGAGTCTCTCAAGCTACGGCGGAAAATGATGCTTGTAAAATTGAGCATGACATTAGTGAGGAAACCTTTGACTGTCTGAAAAAGGAATATATAAGACTTAGAAATAGAAAATAAAGTTATTTTAGCGACTAATTTAAATAGTAAAATCTTTGTGAAGAACGAGAATTTCTCGTTCTTTTATTGTATAATAGAAAAAGAAATGAGGTGCACATCTATGGAAAAACAACATTCAGTACTAATAGCTGATGATGAAGCTCAGATTAGAGATATTCTCAGTATATATTTTAAAAAAGAGGGCTTTGAGGTTATAGAGGCTGCGGACGGAGCTGAGGCTTTGATGCAAACTCAAAGTGCTAAGCCCGATATTATTATTTTGGACATTATGATGCCGGTTCTGGACGGCTTAGAGGTATGCAAGCAGGTGCGTAAAATATCTGATATTCCCATTATCATGCTTACAGCTAAGGATGAGGACGATGACAGAATTTTAGGTCTGGAAATCGGGGCAGATGATTATATTACTAAGCCCTTTAATGCCAGAGAGGTTGTTGCCAGAGTCAATGCTGTCCTGCGCCGCAGTGGTTCCCATACGACTGAGGGTAATAAGCAGATTTTAGAATTCCCCAACCTGATGATTAATCTCAGCGAATACCGTGTGGTAGCCTTTGGCAAGGATGTCACTTTTACTGCTAAGGAAATGGAATTGTTATGGTGTCTAGCCTCCAATCCAGGAATTGTTTTTTCTCGTAATCAGCTCTTGGAGAAAATCTGGGGCTATACCTATTATGGTGATACCAGAACTGTAGATACTCATATTAAGCGTGTGCGCCATAAGCTGGACATTCCTAAAGATTCTACTTGGGATATTGTAACAGTATGGGGCGTAGGCTACAAATTCGAGGTTAAAAAGTGAAAAAGTCTCTAAGCTCTAGGCTCATGTATACGTACATGGGCCTCATTGCCGTTATTTTAATAGGTGTTTCCATTGGTTTATCTTATCTGATTACCGATTATTTCTTTCGGGAAAAGGAGGATGAGCTCAATAAAAAGGGTGCTGAGGCAGCTACCATTTCAGGTTATTTTTTAAATATGGATAGCAATAGTGAATCCTTGAGTAGATATCTGACCTCCGTGGATCAGCTCATTGGTGCCAGGATTTGGCTCTTTGATGATAAGTTTAATTTGATTGCTGCCTCTGAGCAAACACAGGGCGGTTATGAAAATATAGATGGTGACAGTGCTAAAATAGCTAAGGATGAAACCAAAAAGGTGGACCCTGAGGCTATAGTGACTAAGGATTCTCAGAATAAGACACCTAAGGGTAGTCAAATTCTAGCCAAGATTAAGGACGATGAGCTTTTTACCAATCAAGTCAAAAAGCTTTTAGCTGATGCTTATAGCGGGAAAAAGGTTAATGTCCGCGTGTTTCACCCTTACTATCGGGAGCAGGTTTTACTTGTTGGTATGCCGGTAGGAGCTGAATTTGGGGCTAAGGCTAAGCACGGCGCTATTTTATTGGCAGCGCCGATTAGCGGACTTAATAAGGTGCTTAAGGATATCTATCTTTATACGATTATGGTGGGCCTAGCAGCTCTCTTTTTAAGTATGTTTTTTGTAAGGCAGCTAACTAAGCGAATGATCAAGCCTTTAACCAGAATGAAGGACACTGCCTCTGCTATTGCAGCAGGGGATTATACACAAAAGGTGGAAATAGACGGAGATGATGAAATTTCCGACTTAGGTCGTTCTCTTAATTCTTTGACCAGCGATTTAGACGAATTTGTGCAGAAAACCAATAAAATGGAGAAGCTGAGGCGGGACTTTGTGGCCAATGTATCCCATGAGCTGCGCACGCCTATTACTATTATTAGAGGATACAATGAAGCCATTGCAGATGGTATTGTATCTTCACCGGAGGATTTGAAAAAGTATCGGCAGATGATTAATGAAGAAACCATTCGTTTAGAGAGGCTCATTAAGGAGCTGCTGGATATTAGCAGACTTCAGCGTAGCGATCAGGAGGAGCTGGAACAGGTATCCTTGGATCATATTACCAATACTATTGTGGATATGCTGGAGGTACGGGCTAAGGCTAGAGATATTAGGCTAGAAAGAGATATTGAGGATAATACCTTAGTTAACGGTAATGGTGATCGACTCTTCCAATTGGTGATGATTTTGGGGGATAATGCCATGAAATATTCTCCTGATAGTAGTTCTATTATTTTTAGCGTGAAGGAAAATGCCAGACAGGAAATTGTCCTTACTGTGACTGACCATGGTTATGGCATTCCTCAAGAGGATATTCCCTATATTTGGGAGCGCTTTTATAAGGTAGATAAATCCCATAGCCGTAATATTCCGGGGACAGGCTTGGGCTTAGCTATTGGCAGAGAAATCATCAGATTGCACAAGGCTAAGGTAGAAGTAATCAGTGCTTTAGGACGTGGGACTAGCTTTATAATT
>CAZTGQ010000071.1:2930-7425 GCA_964613345.1 uncultured Acidaminococcales bacterium
TGAGATGGTTAGTTTAACCTTAGATTTAGTGGCTAATGTGAAGGCTAAGGAAAACCCCAAGGCTTTGGAGGCTTTTAGTAAGAAGGAGCTGGCCAAGGTACAGGCTTTTCACGAAAGCATGTGGGGCTATTATCATCCTACTAAGCTTGTTGCCCTGCCTCATTTAGCTCAGTACTTGGGAGTGAAGGCTATCTATGTGAAGGATGAAGCCACTCGTTTTGGCCTCAAGGCTTTTAAAGCTTTGGGTGGTTCTTATGCTATAGCGTCTTATTTAGCCCATAAATTTGACCGGGAGATTATCTTTGACCAGCTAGTAGCACTTAATTTGGCAGAAACGGCACCCAATTTGACCTTTGCTACCACTACGGACGGTAATCATGGTCGGGGTGTGGCTTGGACGGCGAGAATTCTAGGGGTTAAGGCTGTAGTTTACATGCCCAAGGGCTCTACGAAGGAACGAGTAGAGGCTATTAGAGGTGAGGGCGCAGTAGTTAAGGTAACAGAGAGCAATTATGATGATACTGTTCGTCAATTAGCTAAAGAAGCAGAGGAAAAGGGTTGGATTGTAGTTCAAGATACAGCCTGGGAAAATTATGAAGAAATTCCCCTACAGATCATGCAGGGTTATACTACCATGGTGGAGGAGGCCCTAAAGGATCTACCGGAAAAACCAACCCATGTTTTTGCTCAGGCGGGAGTTGGCTCTTTGGCTGCAGCTGTAGCAGCGGTTATGGCCAATACCTATGGGGAAAATAGACCACTCTTTACTATTTTGGAGGCGGAGGCTGCTAATTGCTTTTATCGTTCTTTCCAAGCGAAAAAACCTGTGGCAGTAACCGGAGAGATGTCCACCATTATGGCAGGACTGGCCTGTGGTGAGGTTAATCCTCTAGCTTGGGACATTTTACATAGTTACAGTGATTATGCCTTAAGCTGTCATGATGAGGTAGCGGCAGTGGGTATGCGCTTGTGGGGAAATCCTTTGCCGGGAGATACGGCTATTACCGCTGGGGAATCAGGAGCTATCGGTGGCGGCGTACTGGGACTTTTAGACAAATATCATGACATCAAAACCACTCTAGGTCTTAACAAAGACGCAGTCCTTCTCTTTTTCAATACCGAGGGAGATACTTCTCCCAAGCACTATCGTCAAGTAGTGTGGGGTGGTGAGCTTTTCTGCCAGTTGGAGGATGAAGGTCATGTCTAGATTTTTAGGGGTTATTTTGAGCTTTCTTTTACTCGGACAAGCCTTGGTTGCTCAAGGGATGGCAGCACCACCTGAACAGCTATTGGCAGATGAAGAAGCTTTAGTTGGACTTTATAGAGGCCCCGGAGTGATGCTTGCGGTAGGAGAAGAAAACGGACATTTAACTATTATTCATCCCCAATTACGCTTGGAAAAAGCCTCGGAAAAGGAGAAGCTGGAAAATATTCATCCTTTAAGCAAGGTCTACTATGATAAGTATCAATTCATGGATAGTATTCCCGGCTTTACCTCTGAAGATGCAGTGACCTTTGAGCGGGATAAAGAAGGACGGGGCATCAGCCTAAGGGTGGGAGAAAATAATTTTAACCGTTTTTTTACTCCAAGTGAGGATGGAAAGTCTTTTAGGGTAAAACCAGCTGAAAAATTGAGTGTTTTAAGAACACAGGTAGCTAAGGAAATTGTGCCCAAGCATCGCTACAGCGCTACTGCTAATTTGGTAGAGCTTAGCACTGTGGTGCCTTATCTGCACTATGATTTGCGCTATGCTACAGCTAATAATTTGTTTGGAGAGCCCTTAGTGGTGTCGCAAAAGGCTTACTTAGATAAAGAGGCAGCTTTAGCTTTAGGCAAGGTGCAGCAGAGATTAAAACCCTATGGTTATGGTTTAATTGTGTGGGAGGCTTATCGCTCTTGGCAGGATTTTAAGGTGGCTGTTTTAGCCCTGGGACCCAAATATAGGGGCATGCTACCTAAACCGGAAAAGGGCTTTAGCCATTGTACCGGCAGAGCTATTGCTGTAAGCTTATATAATTTAAATGATGGACAGGCAGTGCCCATGATTTCTGATTTTGATGAAATAACCCCAGCCCAGTATAAAAATTATCTAGGTAGCACCTCCTTAAAGCGTTGGCAAAGGGATTTATTGATAGCTTCTATGGAGGCAGAGGGTTTTACCGGTTCAGAAATGGAATGGTGGCATTTTGATTATCAGATTAAGACCTCATATCAATGGCTAAATACAGTCCTAGACTAGCGATTAGCCTTAAAATATGATAAAATAATATATACTATTTTTAGGAGGAAGATAATGATGAACGTATATGATGCTATGGCTAATTTGTGCCAATCCTTAAAGGAGTCCCATGAATATGAGGTAATGAAGGAAGCTAAGGCTAAGCTAGCTGCTGATAAAACTGCTGAACCGATGGTTAAGGAATTTTTACAAAAAAAGCAGGAGCTAGAATTACTGCAATATCAAGGCAAGAAACCGGAACAAGAACAATTAGATAAGATGCAAAAGCTTTACGAAGTATTAAACTTAAATCCTGTAGCTTCCGAATACATTCAAGGTTACATCCGTTTTCAAATGATGATTGGTGATTTGTCCAAGTCTTTAGGTGATACCATTAAGGAAGCCCTGGAATAATGGATAAGCAGGAACTGGTTAAAATTCTTGAAAATAAGCTGACAGGTAGCTGTCAGGTTGATGCTCCTTTAAGTCAGCACACCTCCTTTCGCATTGGCGGACCTGCAGATGTGCTGATTCAGCCTGCTAATAAAGAGGATGTTTTAAAGGTAATACGTTTTGCCCAAGAAGAAAAGCTTCCCTTAACAATTCTGGGTAATGGTTCTAATCTTCTGGTTCGCGATAAGGGAATTAGGGGACTTGTACTAAAGCTAGGCAATAACCTAAAGGCTTTGACAAGACGAGATAATGTGGTGTCAGTAGAGTCAGGCTTTTTGTTAGGAGCTTTGGCTAGACAGGTAGGTGCTTGGGGGCTAAGTGGTTTAGAATTTGCCTCAGGTATTCCCGGTAGTCTAGGAGGCGCTGTAGTAATGAATGCAGGTGCCTACGGAGGGGAAATTAAGGACGTACTTCAAGCTGTCACTGCTTTGTCACCTCAAGGTGAGCTGCGATGCATTACCAAGGAAGAACTGGAATTAAGCTATCGTCATAGTATTTTGCAAACAGCAGATTTCGCAGATTGGGTTGTCCTAGAGGTGGAGCTGCTTTTTGCTCAAGATGATGTAGAAGTAATAAAAGCTAGGATGGATGATTATTCTCAGCGCAGATTAACCAAGCAGCCCTTGGATTTGCCCAGCGGTGGGAGTATGTTTAAAAGGCCTCAGGGCTACTTTGCCGCTGCTCTCATTGAAGAAGCAGGACTAAAGGGCTTTACTGTTGGTGGCGCTCAGGTATCAACTAAGCACGCAGGTTTTGTGGTAAATACGGGTGGGGCTACGGCCCAGGATGTTTTAGCTTTAGTGAAGGCTGTGCAAGGAAAAGTATATGATTTGAAGGGTATTGTATTAGAGATGGAAGTAAGAGTTATAGGGGAAGAATAATCTACAGCCAGAGGGGTATGTTATGCAAAAAGGGTATCTGTATATTGCTGTCTCTACCATTTTGTTCAGCACCATGGAAATTGCTTTAAAATTCACCGGAGGAATGTTTAATCCGGTGCAAATAACGTTCCTACGCTTTTTAATTGGCTCATTAGTACTGTTGCCTTTGACTATACGCTCCTTAAAGGCAAGACAGATTAGGATGACTGCCAAGGATTATACTTTTTATGCCATGACAGGTTTTTTGTGCGTGGTAGTTAGCATGATTTTATTCCAGCTGGCTGTCGTTTACGGGCAACCATCTGTAGTAGCAGTTTTATTTAGCTGTAATCCTGTTTTTGTCATTGTTTTTGCTTATTTTCTCTTGGGAGAGCCTATTACTAAGTACACGATTGCTTCGTTAGTTTTTAGTATAGCAGGGATTATTGTTATCATGAATCCAGCACATATTGGCGGTAATGAGCTGAGTGCTGTGTTAATATTATCCTCTGCGGTAATCTTTGCTCTCTATGGAGTTTTAGGACGTAAACAAAGTGCTCTTCACGGTGGAGTGGCACTGACCAGTATTAGCTTTCTGTTTGGTAGTGGGGAGATGCTGGTTTTAATTCTCTTAACTAAACTGCCCTTTGTAGCAGCTTTTTTCAGAAGCGTGGGCTTAGATGTCTTTGCGGAAATTCCTATTTTTCAAGGGTTAACCTTTACTTCCTTACCACTGCTTATGTATATTGGCGTAGGAGTAACGGGTATTGGCTACGCGGCGTATTTTTTAGCTATGGAGGCTACTACGGCGGCAGAGGCATCCTTGGTTTTCTTTATTAAACCAATTTTAGCACCTATTTTTTCTTTGCTAATTTTAGGAACAGCTATCACTTTTAACATGTCTATCGGTATAGTTTTGATTTTGCTTGGCTCAGCACTGTCCTTAGTACCCAAGTTAAAACA
>CAZTGQ010000072.1:0-5777 GCA_964613345.1 uncultured Acidaminococcales bacterium
TCGAGCGGCTAGAGCACGGGTTAAAATGTCTAGACCCTTCATAATAGCAGCGGTGTTGAAGGTCATATTGGGAGAATGTAATCCCGGTTGAGCATCTGCACCTAAAGCCAGAAAGCCTGTCTTTAAATTAGGGTCAGCCACCTTATATTCATGGAAATCATCTGCTCCCACAGTTTTCACCTGTGGAGCTAGATTTTCCTCACCCAGAGCAGCCGTAATTGCCTCAGTCAAAGCGGCAATACAGATCTCATCATATTCGGCAGCGGGAGCTGAATGCGTTGGTACAAACTCTCCCGAGCACCCCACCGAAGCCGCAGCTGCCGGCACAACCTGTGCCAGCTTGGTTAATAATTCCTTCATGAGAGCATTGGACTCCGCTCTAATATCCAGCGTTAATTCTGCACGGTCGGGAATAATATTAACAACCTCACCGCCACCATGAATACGTGTAACCTTAGCTGACCAAGCTTCTCCTGGGTTTAACCAAATGGAATTCACAGCAAAAATTACTGCGGCAGCACCGTCAATTGCATTGGCTCCCAAATGAGGTCTGGCACCATGAGCTGCCAAGCCATGAACAACTACAGAAGCTTTAGTAGAAGCCCCATGCCAAAGAGCCGGTGCTGCTTTGCCAAAGGGCAATTCCTGTATAGGACGAATATGTACGCCGTAAAGCTCATTCATATTTTCTAAGGCACCATGAGCAGCCATACCAATAGCACCGGATAAACCCTCTTCGTCAGGCTGGAAGATAAACCTCACCATTCCCTTGTGCACCAGCTTTAAACGATGTAGAGCAAGGGCTGTCCATAAGCCCATGGTGCAGTGACTATCATGACCACAAGCGTGAACATAATAGGTTTCTCCTGCTTCATTTTTATAGGGCAGAGCATCCATATCTGCTCTAAGACCAATAATTGGGCCCTCCTCTGGGCCTTTTATCTCTGCTACGAAACCGGTAGCTCCCATATCCCTGGTAATAATACCTTCTTCCTGAAGCACCTTCTTTAAATAAGCGGAGGTTTTAAACTCCTTATTACCCCATTCCGGCATTTCGTGAAGCTCCTGCCAAGTATGTAGTATTTCCTGCTCCTGCTGCATCAAAAAATCTTTTAACATGGTAACCACTCCTTAGACGTCATTATAATAATTTTAACACAAAAAACTCGCCTCTGAAAACTCAGCGGCGAGTTAATTTATTTGCAAGGTGCAGATGCTAAACGATCCAGCATAATGGCAGCTGCACTGCGAACACAGAGATGATTATAATCCCCCGGTCCCCAAATAGGCTCCAAAATATAATCAAAGCTACTCATAACAGTTTTTTCCAAACCAAAACCAGTGCCCAACAAAAGAAAAATGGGTCTATCCCCTTCTTCTAAAAGCTTACGCATATAGGGATAGCTTACGGTATTGGGATAGGTTCTAGCATCCGTGGTCACCGTCAGAGGCTTCTTACCTGTAATATTTTCGATATCCTTAATAGCTGCAGCAATATCCTTTTGATAGGAAACATGCTCCAACGCTTCATTTCTATCAGGATTGTACTCTCTGCCATAACCCTTTTGCCAATAATCTAAAACTGTTTGAATGATATCCGCCTGAACCTGCAGGGGATGAATTAAATAATATCTTTCCACATCGTAGGTTCTAGCTGTTCTAGCAATATCATGTATATCATAATTTGTTACCGCCGTAGCAATAACATCCATATTTTTATTGTAGATGGGATAATGAACCAGACCTAAAAATAAATTACTCATGGTTCTTCTCCTTTTTCTCTGTCATAATTTCAAAAAGCAATTGTGCATACTCTAAGGTAAGCTTAGCTTTACTTAATAGTTCCGGTCTTTTTTGATAGGTATTGCGCAAAGCTTCCTTTCGTCTCCAGCTTTTTATTTCGCCGTGATTGCCGGATAAAAGCACCTCCGGCACTTTGCTACCCTCATAGTCAATAGGACGAGTGTATTGGGGATATTCCAAAAGGCCCTCACTAAAGGATTCCTCCTGAGCACTTTCTGCTTTGCCTAAGACTCCGGGAATAAAGCGAGCTACCGCATCTAAAAGCACTAACGCCGGCAATTCTCCTCCGGTGAGCACATAATCACCAATGGATAGTTCTAGGTCTACAGCTTCTAAAATTCTTTGGTCAAAGCCTTCGTAATGCCCACAGAGGAAAATTATATCCTGCTCACTCTTGGCTAATTCCACCACAAGATCTTGCTTTAGCTGTTGACCACCGGGAGTGAGAGCAATAGTTAAGGCCTTGGGCGCAAGGCGTTTAGCCTCTGCTAAGGCTTTTAAGAAGGGCTCTGGCTTTAAAACCATGCCCGCTCCACCGCCACAGGGCGTATCATCCACGCTATGATGATTATCTGTAGTATAAGTACGTGGATTTATGCAGTGCACAGAAAAGAGGCCTGAGTTAAGACCCCGGCCTAAAATACTGATTTTACAGCTTTCTTCAATTAGTTCTGGAAATAAAGTGAGAAAAATAAATTGCATTTTACTCCATCCATTCCGGTAGCACAGCAATGATTTGCTTCTGTGCTAAATCAATTTTCTTAATATTACTTTCAATGGCAACTACCATAATTTCCTCGCCAGCAACAGAGGTAATAACAAAAACATCTGTGCTACCGGGAGTAATTACATCCTTAAGTGTGCCCAGAAGCTCCCCCTCAGGAGAAAGAACCTTAAAGCCTACTAAATCTGAAACATAATAGCTACCCTCCGGTAGAGGAGGTAGCTCACTTTTGCTAAGAACAATCTCCTTACCTCTTAGAAGCTCTGCCCCATCCATATCCTCTACTTCTTTAACCTTCACTAGGATGAGATTCTTATGGAAACGCAGGCCTTCAATAGTAAGAATTGTGCCATCACTCAGTCTAAGTGTTTTCAGCTTATTATATTGTTCCGGATTATCCGTCAACGGCATAATACGAAACTCGCCCCGCACACCATGCGGGGCGACAATTTTGCCTATAACAATATCTTGTTTCGTCATCATTTACGCCCTAAAAGCAATTATTTTGCCATCTTCTACTACGATTTCAGCGCCCATAATTTCTTCTAAATCAGAACCGATTTCCACTTCCACTGCACGCTCAATTTGGCCATGGCCAATTTCGCTGCCCAGCTCTAGCTTCTCAGCTCTCTTTAGCTTGTCTTCAATCTCCTGCTTAGCACTTAAGCGTTTGCTTCTTTCGTAAGCGATTTGCTCCTGTAAAGCTTCCACTCCATCACTATTAACATTAGATTGTTCATTTAAAGCACGTCTGGCATCAAATTCAAATTGCTCAACACTCAAGTTAGCTTGTTTCACGCTATCTTGAAGCTCAGCAACTAGCTTCGCTTTTAAAGTTTCAGTAACCTTAGACTTGATGGCAACTGGAACTTTTACAACCATTTTATCCATCTTGTTACCATCCTTTTTAACCAATATCAACAATTACCTTGACATTTTCACGAGTAGCAGCAGCCTTTAAAACCATGCGAATGGCTTTAGCAATACGGCCCTGCTTACCAATGACCTTGCCCATATCTTCAGGAGCTACCCGTAGCTTTAAGGTCACAGTTGTACCCGTTCTCTCTTCTTCTACTTCCACTCCTTGGGGATTACTAACGATAGATTTAGCAATAATTTCAACTATCTCTTTCATCTATACCCCTCCTTATTTTGCTGCCTTAGCTTCAGCTAGCTTAGCCATAAGACCTTGCTTGCTAAACATGGAACGAACGGTATCAGTAGGTTGAGCACCCTTTTGCATCCATTCCATAGCCTTTGTCTCATCAATCTTTACGATTGCAGGTTGTACAGTGGAATCATAGGTACCGATAGTCTCGATAAAACGACCATCACGAGGAGCACGCTCGTCAGCAACAACGATACGATAAAAAGGACTCTTTTTTGCACCCATACGTCTTAAACGAATTTTAACTGCCATTTATTTCACCTCCTTAAAAATGTGTAAAGCTAATTTATTGCATGAAAGGAAGCTTAAAGCCACCTTTTCTTGCGAACTTGTTCATACCCTGGACCTGCTTCATCATTTTCTTGCTTTCTTCAAACTGCTTAAGCAGTCTATTCACATCCTGCACCCTCAGTCCGCAGCCCAGAGCAATTCTTTTGCGGCGAGAGCCATTAATAATCTTAGGATCATGACGTTCCTTAGCTGTCATAGAACGAATTATAGCTTCTATATGTCCCATGGCTTTACCATCTAACTCAGCACCCTCTAATTGCTTACTGTACTTACCCATACCGGGAATCATGCTGAGAAGTGACTCCAAGGAACCTAGCTTCTTGACCTGCTGCATTTGCTCTAAAAACATATCCAGAGTAAAGGCATTATTCTTCATAGTCTCTGCCATTTTCTTGGCATCCTCTATGCTAATAGCTTCCTGTGCTTTTTCAATCAAGGACAAGACATCGCCCATACCTAAAATACGGGAAGCCATTCTATCAGGATAAAAGGGTTCTAATGCATCAAGCTTTTCACCCATACCTACAAATTTCACAGGACAACCTGTTACCGCCTTCACACTCAAGGTAGCTCCGCCTCTGGCATCGCCATCTAGCTTTGTCACTACAAGTCCTGTAATAGCCAAAGCCTGATTAAAAGCATCGGCTACAGTTACAGCATCCTGACCGGTCATGGCATCCACTACTAAGAGAATTTCTTGAGGCGAAACAGCACCCTTGATATTCTGTAATTCCTCCATGAGGGTCTCATCTATATGCAAACGGCCAGCTGTATCAATCAGCACCGTATCACACAAAAGTGCATTGGCTCTATCTAAAGCCTTCTTCGCAATTTCTACAGGGGACGTTTTGTCACCCAGAGCAAAAACCGGAATGTCAAGCTGCTTACCCAAAACCTCTAGCTGGGTAATAGCCGCAGGTCTATAAATATCACCGGCAACCAAGAGAGGCTTTTTCCCATTCTTGCGTAAATGGTTAGCCAGCTTTGCTACCGTGGTGGTTTTACCTGCACCCTGCAAGCCCACCAGCATAATAATGGTTGGTGGATTAGCAGCCACTGTCAGCTTACTTTGCTCTCCGCCTAAAAGGTTAATCAGCTCTTCATGAACTATCTTTATAATCTGCTGTCCTGCAGTAAGATTAGTCTCCACCTGCAGTCCTTGAGCACGTTCTTTAATTGTAGCAACAAAATCCTTCACGACCTTGAAATTAACATCCGCTTCTAAAAGTGCCAGTCTCACCTCACGGAGAGTTTCTTTTAAATCCTCTTCCGTGACAGTTTTATGACCACGCAGCTTTTGAATGGCAGCTGTTAGTTTGTCAGTTAAGCTTTCAAAAGCCATATCCTACCTGCTTTCATTATCCAGGGTTTGTAAAATGCTTGTAACTTCCCTAATACGAGGGTCAGTACTATTGGCTGCCCGCAAAAGCTTTTGGGCCGCTCTGAGTTTAAACCGAGCTTCCTCAGTTCTTTTCAGAAACTGTAGCTTATCCTCATATTTTTCTAAGCTGACTTCTACTCTCTTCAGCAAATCATAAACAGCCTGACGACTAATACCAGCCTCTTCTGCAATCTCCCCTAGGGATAGATCGTTATAAAAGTACTGCTCCATCATATGCTGTTGTTTTTCCGTCAGCAGGCCACCGTACATATTAAATAGATTACCAAATCTGACGCGTTTTTCAAAATCTGCTTCCGACATATCATCACCGTAGAACATTCTACTACAGGAAAAAGTATCTGTCAAGCATTTTTACTTGACAGTAAGTCATGCACAGCAATTCCAAATCC
>CAZTGQ010000072.1:5787-7307 GCA_964613345.1 uncultured Acidaminococcales bacterium
CATGTTTAGCTTTGGAAACAGCCTGTCCATTGAAAGAACATAGGCCCGTAATCTTCGCTGAAGGCCATAGGGAATATAGCTGGTGGAATGAGCAAGCACCAGCAGCTTAACTTCTGATTTCTTTAGCTTATCATCATATTCAATACGAAAAGTCAAATCATCCGTATAGTACACCACTTCAAAACCAGCCGTTCTGACTGCGTTTTTCCCTGTTCAATCAGAATGGCATTGTAGCTCTCCATGTTTGCTAACACCAGAAGCTGTTGAATATTGGCATCATCCCGCATATTTCCCTTTTTATTAGGTTCCGCCATATCGTCCAGCTTTACTAACAATTCCAATTGCTCCCACTCCTTAAACTCAGCTGTAGATTTGAAGAAGAAGTACATCTCGTCCTACAAATTCTTCACCCGGACAGCAAAAAACAACTGGTTTTAAGAGCCCGGACTGATTCTGTGGAGAGAATTTCCGGACCGTAATAATTACGCCCATACTTATCTTATTCCTTTCGCTGTCCGCTAATCAGGACTCGTCGTCTTCATTCTCTTCGTCTTTTTCTGACTCAATTTCAATGATTTCCATGATATCGCCAATCTCGCACTTTAACGCAACGCAGATACGTAAAAGCACATCTGAATTCACATTTGCACCTTTCCCGAGTTTTGCTATTGACGATGAGCTGACTTTGCTCAGTTTACCAAGCTCCTGCTTACTCATTCCTTTATCAATAAGTAATTTCCATAATTTATTGTAACTGAAACGCATTTTATGCCTCCCGACTAATCACTTTGCAATCAATTTTTAGTTTCATTCCACGGCCATCCAAACAATTCCCCACCGCGAGGGTACAGGCGCAGGACGGTTGAATTGTTAATCAATTCCTGTGAGCGTTCCGTATATGACCCTTCTTTATCTATGGCAATAAACACCTGCTTAGGAGTTTCAACATAGAATTCCAATATTTTTTCGAGTGCAACATCTTCTATCTGTTTCAACAAAATAGAATCATGTGCTAAAACTGGCAGTTGAGTTAATTGCAGCGTCGCCATGTCAAAAATAATCAAGCCCTTATATCTTGAACCCGTACCGCTGTCATTTGGAGTAAAGAAAAGATAGTGACTAGCATCTTGAATGTTCAATGTTGGGGCGGTCTTTCTTCCGTTATAGATTATGTCATTTAGTTCCTTCATTTTGCGGTTAACATCAGTCTGCACTTTAGCAATGACATGTAATACCAATGCATTCAGGCTTTCTACCAATTTCTGAGTTCGCTCATGTAGTACCTCTACTTTTTCAAAATTATCATTCGCTTCTTGTAGCTGCTGAAGCTCTTTTTTTACTTCAGAATATCTGTCCAACACTGCTTGTGATACATTTGGCACTTTACTAATCTTTGAAATCTGCGCTTCCAGTACCTGTATCTCACCGGAAGCGAGGTCTATCATTGCCTGGATACTGTCCGCGTTTTCCTTAAACTCTTTTTTGAGAATACCAGTCAATTTACGATGGAATTGTTCGAT
>CAZTGQ010000073.1:0-7194 GCA_964613345.1 uncultured Acidaminococcales bacterium
GCTCTGCAGGATGCTTTGGAAACTCGTGGTGTACCTACCAGAGTGCAGACGGCTATAGAAATGCGTCAAATTGCAGAACCGTATATTAGAAGACGAGCTATCAGACATTTGGAAAAAAGTAGGGTAGTTATTTTTGCAGCAGGTACTGGGAATCCTTATTTTTCTACTGATACCACTGCAGCTTTAAGAGCAGCAGAGGTTGAAGCAGATGCTATTTTAATGGCTAAGAAGGGCGTGGACGGTGTTTATGACAGCGATCCTAAGCTTAATCCCAATGCTAAAATGTTTACGAAGCTAGCTTATTTAGATGTTATTCAAAAGAAGCTTAAGGTAATGGATTCTACAGCAATTAGTCTGTGCATGGATAATAAAATTCCTATTGTTGTTTTTAATATTGATAAAAAAGGCAATATTCTTAAGGCCGCACAGGGAGAAGAGATTGGTACCTTAGTAGGAGGAATATAATGGCTACAATTGAAGAATTACTGGATAAAACAAAGGTTAAAATGACCAAGGCTGTAGAGGCACTGCGTAGTGATTTAACTAGCGTACGTACCGGTAGAGCTACACCCTCTCTTTTAGATAAGATTAAGGTGGACTATTATGGTACACCTACAGCTATCAATCAGGTGGCTAATGTGTCCGTACCGGAGCCCAGAATGATGGTTATTCAGCCCTGGGAAAAGACCATGCTTAAACCAATTGAGAAGGCTATTCAGACCTCCGATTTAGGCATTAACCCTAATAGTGACGGTACAGCTATTCGTTTAAATTTACCACAATTGACTGAGGAAAGACGTAAGGAATTAGTTAAGACAGTAAATAAAAAAGGCGAAATAGGCAAGGTGGAAATTCGTAATATTAGACGTGATATTAACGATGCTGTAAAAAAGCAGTTGAAGGCTAAGGAAATTACTGACGATGCAGCTAAGGAAGCCAGTGATAAAATTCAAAAAATTACTGATGACTTTATGAAGGATATCGAGAAGGTCCTAGCCAATAAGGAAAAAGAAGTAATGGAGGTATAGTCCGGTGATGGAAGTGCTTCCTGACGTTTTAGGCTATCCTCTGGTTTTAGCAGAAGAAATTCTAGCTAAGGCTGGATGGCAATGGAGCCTAGAAGAGACTATGCCCAGTAGGGTGCCGGAAGGGTTTGTTCGAAAAAGGGAACAGGCTTTTGTATTAAAGCAGTCCCTTGTTTCTGACAATAAATGTAATTTACTCGTGGGATTTAAAGTTGGAAAGGAGGTGTAAGACAATGGCTCATATTATTAACAGTGATGAATGTATCGGCTGCGGTTCTTGTGCAGGTTCCTGTCCTGTAGGCGCAATTAAAGAGGACGATGGCAAGTACAAGGTAACTGAGGCTGAATGCATCGATTGCGATGCTTGCACCGGCTCTTGCCCAGTAGGTGCTATTAAGGGTGAATAATTAATAGCAAAGATTGCGCAACTCGGTATGCTGGGTTGCGCAAATTTTTTTGTAGGGAGACTGTGATACTTATGCTAAGAAATCTTTTTCGAGCATCTGATAAAATAAAAGACGATCCACCTGCAGAAATTAAAGCTGTGGATTTACATAATATTCCTCAGCATATTGCCATTATTATGGATGGCAACGGCCGTTGGGCCAAGGCTCAGGGTAAGCCCCGTACCTATGGACATAATGCGGGAGCTAAAACCTTGCGGACGATGGTCAAGTTTGCAGATAGGCTGGGTGTGAAGGTGCTAAGTGCCTACGCTTTTTCCACGGAAAATTGGAAAAGACCTATTACTGAAGTTAATTTTATTATGGAGCTGTTAAGCAGGTACTTAACAGAGGAAATTGAGGAATTTAATGCTAATAATGTGCAGGTAAGGTTTATGGGCTCTAGAGAGGGCCTGCCTGAGGTTGTTCTGAAAAAAATGGATTATGCCTTAGAGGCTACCAAGAACAATACCGGCATTATTCTTAATTTAGCAATTAATTACGGCGGACAAGCAGAAATACTTCATGCTGTTCAGGTGCTGACCCGAAGGGTTCAAGATGGGCAGCTAAGGCCGGAGGATATAGATAAAAAGACGGTGGAGGAGGCTCTTTATACCAAGGAATTGCCCCCACCAGATTTACTCATTAGGCCCGGTGGGGATTTTAGAGTTAGTAATTTTATGCTTTGGCAAATTGCCTATGCAGAAATTTGGACTACTGAAACCTATTGGCCTGCGTTTACTCAGGAAATGCTTTTAGCGGCTATAGCCAGCTATCAAAAAAGAGACCGGCGATATGGCGGTTTGAATACCAAATAAGTGGGTGATTAGATGAAACAAAGAATACGCACAGCACTTATTGCTCTGCCCATAGCCCTTGCTCTCCTATGCTTAGGAGGCTGGTTATTTGCTTTAGGAATTACGGTTTTGGCGGTAGTGGGCTGGAAAGAGCTTAGAACTATGCTTTTGCAGAAGGACTGTCGTTTGTACTACGGGGCCAGCGGCCTGGGAGTAGTGCTGCTTTTAGCGGCAGCTACTATGAGAGCACATGAGCTCATGCTGCCTTTATTGACGGTGATAATTTTAGCAGTAATGCTGGAGGCTCTGTATCATTATGAGGATGAACATTGGATCGCTAATGTGGCCATGTCTGTTTTTGCGGTCTTTTATGTGGGGATGCTTTTCAGTCATTTTATTTTTTTAAGAGAACTAAGTGGCAATACTTATCAATTTGCTAATTTCTATAATATGGAATTAGGTGAGGCCCTTTTATGGGTGGTGCTTTTTGGTACCTGGGCCAGTGATACCTTTGCTTATTTCTTTGGTGTAGCTTTTGGTAAGCATCGACTTTTGGAAGCCGTTAGCCCTAAAAAAAGTGTAGAGGGTGCAGTAGCAGGCTTCTTTGGTACCCTATTGGTTGTCAGTGCTTTAGGCAGTGGGTGGCTGGGTTATTCTTTGAGTAAAATTGTCGGTCTGGGACTGGTAATTGGCTTTTTTGCTCCCTTAGGTGACTTGGTGGAGTCCAATCTCAAAAGATCCTGTGCCATTAAGGATTCAGGTAATTTTTTCCCCGGTCATGGTGGAGTACTAGATCGGTGCGATAGCTTGCTTTTTGCTGTGCCTTTGGCCTACTATTATATTAAATTATTCCTGCTTTAAGAAAGGACATCTCAGCCATGAAAAAGCTTGCTCTTTTGGGTTCAACTGGCTCTATAGGCACGCAGACCTTAGATGTAGTTGCTGCTAATCCCGAGAAGCTGTCAGTAGTTGCCTTAGCTGCTCACAAAAATATAGAATTGCTACAAAAACAAATAGAGAGATTTAAACCACAGCTAGCTGCTGTGGCAGATAAAGAGGCTGCTCTAGCTTTAAAAAAAGCTTATCATGGCTCCACAGAAATTTTGGCCGGAGCCGAAGGCGTAATGGCGGTAGCTACCTGTGCCAAGGCTGATACGGTGCTAGCAGCCATGGTGGGTTATGCAGGACTAAAGCCAACCTTGGCGGCTATTAAGGCTAAAAAAGATATAGCCTTAGCCAATAAGGAAACCTTGGTTGCTGCTGGCGCTTTGGTTATGGAGGCTGTGGCTAGGGAGAAGGTTAAATTGACTCCCGTGGATAGCGAGCATAGTGCTATTTTTCAGGCTCTTCAAGGTAATCACCATGGAGAGATAGAAAAAATTATTATTACTGCTTCTGGCGGTCCCTTTAGAGGAAAAACCCTAGAGGAATTAGGTCAGGTGACGGTGGAGCAATGCTTAAAACATCCTAATTGGACTATGGGCAAAAAGGTGACGGTGGATTCAGCGACTCTTGCCAATAAGGGACTGGAAATTATGGAGGCTCATTGGCTCTTTGACGTGGATTATGACCATATTGAGCCGGTGATACATCCTCAAAGCATAGTGCATTCCTTGGTGGAATACAAGGACGGTGCTGTTATGGCCCAGCTGGGCATACCGGATATGAAATTGCCTATTCAATATGCTCTTAGCCATCCTGCTAGATGGGACAATAATTTTGGCCATTTGGATTTAACTAAGGTTGGCAGCCTAACCTTTAGCCAGCCGGATACTAAGATTTTTAAGGCCTTGGCTCTAGCTCAGGAAAGCGGCAGAAGAGGTGGCATTATGCCCTGCGTTTTTAATGCAGCTAACGAGGTAGCTGTGGAAAGCTTTTTGCAGGGAAAACTAAGGTTTTTAGCTATGGCGGATTTAATTGAGCGGGTGTTAACCGCTTCTCAGCAGCTTGCTCAGCCCTCCATGGAGGATATTGAGGCTATGGATGCTTGGGCTAGAATTAAGGCTCAGGAGCTGCTTGGTAATTAAGAAAGGAGTAAGGATTTGATCACAATTTTAGCGGCCATTCTTGTTTTTGGCCTATTAATTACAGTACATGAATTAGGACATTTTTTGGTGGCTAAGGCCACAGGTATGCAGGTGGATGAATTTGCTATCGGTTTTGGACCACTGATTTATCAAAATAAAACTCAAGATACGGTCTATTCCTTGCGGTTAGTACCCCTGGGTGGATTTAATAGAATTGCTGGCATGGATAGCGCAGATACAGAAGTGAAAAATGGTTTTGCCAGTAAGCCCTTATGGGCGAGAATGCTGGTGATTTTAGCGGGCTCGGGCATGAATTTTATTTTACCCTTTGTACTTTTTTTTGGCATTTTTGCCTTTAGCGGTATAGATAAGCCGGTAAATACACCTACCGTGGGTCTTTTACTTCCTGGTCAGCCGGCTGCCTTGGCAGGCATGATGCCAGGGGATAAGGTACTGGCCATTGGTAATACGCCAATTAAAACCTGGGATGATCTTTTGCGTACAGTTACAGAAAACGGCCCTAAGGAAGTGGACTTTAGAGTGGATAGAGCTGGCTCTCAGCGTATCTATAAGGTCACGCCTCTTTACAATGAAGAAGCCAAAAGAGCCATGGTGGGGATTGCTCCTAAAATGGAAAAACACTCTCTCAGTATAGGCCAAGCTGCTAGTACGGCACTTAGCTATGAGGGTAGAATTATTGTAGGCATGGTTAATGGCTTACAAAAAATGGTTACAGGTAAGTCTAATGCAGATATTTCCGGCCCCATTGGTGTTGCTCAGATGGCAGGGAATGTAGCTAGCCAAGGGCTTTTACCACTTCTAAGTTTTATAGCTTTTTTAAGCATTAATTTGGCTATTATCAATCTTTTGCCGGTACCGGCTTTAGATGGTGGTCATTTTGTGGTGCTTTTAGTGGAAGGCTTTCGTGGCAAGCCCCTGCCGCTAGTGTGGCAGGAGAGAATTCAGATGTTAGGCATAGCCTTAATTATTACCTTGACAATTTTTACAACCTTCAAGGACATTACACGTTAGGGGATATTTTATGAGACGAAAAACCAGAGTACTGGAGCTAGGTAAGGTTAAAATTGGCGGAGATAATCCTATCGTGGTGCAATCCATGACCAATACTAAAACTGAGGATATCCCATCTACAGTGGCGCAGATTAACCAATTAGCGGATTTAGGCTGTGAGGTTATTCGTTGCGCAGTACCTACTATGGAGGCCGCTAAGGCAATAGCCGCCATAAAAAAAGAGATTACTCTTCCTCTTATTGCAGATATTCATTTTGATTATAAGCTGGCTTTAGAAGCTCTTAAGTCAGGTGTGGATGGCTTAAGGCTGAATCCAGGAAATATAGGCTCCAGAGATAGAGTGGAGGCTGTTGTCAAGGCGGCTAAGGAGAGAAATGTACCAATTCGTATTGGTGTTAACGGTGGCTCCTTGCCTCAGGATCTTTTAGCTAAATACGGACATCCTACAGCTGAGGCGTTAGTGGAGGCTGCTTGGCGGCATATCCATATTTTAGAGGATTTAAATTATACCAATATTAAGGTGTCCTTAAAGGCTCATGATGTGCCTTTGACTATGGCGGCTTACCAGCTTTTGGCAGGGCAGTGTGATTATCCCCTGCATGTAGGTATTACCGAAGCAGGCACGGTAAATTCCGGTATTATTAAATCAGCAGTAGGCATTGGCGGTCTTTTGGCTCAGGGTATTGGTGATACTATCAGAGTATCCTTAACGGGAGATCCCGCCAATGAAATTAAAACAGCCTATGAAATTTTAAAGGCTTTAAATTTACGTAGCTATGGACCAACTCTTATTTCCTGCCCCACCTGTGGACGAACCTCTATTAGCTTAGAAAAGGTAGCTTTGGAGGTAGAAAAAAGGCTATCCAATATTAAGGTGCCTTTAACTGTAGCTGTTATGGGTTGCGTGGTTAATGGCCCAGGAGAAGCCAGAGAAGCCGACGTAGGCTTAGCTGGAGGCAAGGGTGAGGGACTTATTTTCCAAAAGGGACAGATTATGAGAAAGGTTCCGGAGGATAGCTTAGTGGAAGAACTGTTTTTAGAAATAGATAAAATTTTAGCAGAGAGGAAGATAAAATAATGCGCGTTTCCCAATTATATGCTCCTACCTTAAGAGAGGTGCCTGCAGAGGCTGAATTAATAAGTCATAGATTAATGCTGAAGGCCGGTCTTATTAGAAAGTCCACAGGAGGCATGTATTCCTATCTGCCCCTTGCTTGGAAGAGTATTAAAAAGATTGAAGCTATTATCCGTGAGGAAATGGATGCCGAGGGTGCTCAGGAAATTATGATGCCGATTTTACAACCGGCGGAGATTTGGCAGGAAAGCGGTCGTTGGTCCGCTTATGGAGCAGAAATGTGGAGGATTAAGGATAGACACGAGAGAGAATTCTGTCTGGGACCAACTCATGAGGAATTGGTCACTACCTTAATACGCAGCGATATTAGAAGCTATCGTCAGCTTCCTCTTAATGTTTATCAAATTCAAAGTAAATTTAGAGATGAGCGACGTCCACGCTTTGGACTTATTCGCAGTAGAGAATTTATTATGAAGGATGCCTATTCCTTTGATGTGGATGAAGCTGCTTTAAATACGTCCTATGAAAAGATGTACAAGGCTTATACTAATATTTTTACCCGTTGTAGTCTTGACTTCCGACCGGTAGAGGCTGATAGTGGTGCTATTGGTGGTAGTGGCTCCCATGAATTTATGGCTTTGGGCGACAGTGGAGAGGCCGAAATTGTTTATTGCCCAAGCTGTCATTATGCTGCTAACGTAGAAAAGGCAGAGTTTGCCCCGTTAGAGGCACCGGCAGAAGCTGCTGGGGCTCTGGAAAAATTAGAAACTCCTGAGTGCAAAACTATTGCTGACG
>CAZTGQ010000074.1:0-7186 GCA_964613345.1 uncultured Acidaminococcales bacterium
AAACCAACATCGAAGGGATGAACAGACTATGCTTGATATCAATTATATAGAAAAAGTCTACTCTTGGGAAGATAATTCTGTAAAAGATTTAAAAAAATATGATTCGCATATGATAATGTCCTAACGTAGCCTTTCTTTACTCAAGGTACTAGGCCATAAATACAAGAATTTACTACTTGCCCGTTTTTTACTATGGCTTTTTCCATTGTCCCCTCTTTTTTAGAGTCACATTTATGTGCCACGGTGCGAGAGGCACTTCTCCTTATACAGCCATGACTTATCCCTACTATATACAATACATATAATACTAATTCCTAAAAATGTTGCTACCATAATTTTCCAACAAAGCATCACACCATAAGCTAAAACAATCTTTCCAATCAGCCATAGGGCAAAAACAGAGCTCAGCCTTATAATTCCTGCCATAAAAGATAACACTGTAACTCTATTTTTCGAAATTGTTACTTTGGAAATAGCCATTTTAATCATCGGATCGAACATTCCTCTTCCCCATTGACTTCCAGATAATAACAACATAAGGACAAATATACTATAATGTTCACGCATAATAAAAATAGGGAGTGCTAAAGTCAACATCGCTATAAACAAAGCTTTAGCCAAACCACATTTTCGCAGATAGCTAAAAGCGACAAATTTACTCCCCATTATATTCATCAAATGCATCATAGTGTATAGTAAGGGAAGATATCTAAATTCAAATTCCACTCTATTCTTAAAGATTAGTTGCCAATATTGAAATATTGACTGGGAGAACCCAGCATAAACCATTAATATTAAAAGTATTATTTTCAATTCGTGATTTTGCATTAAATGTTTTGCACCAAATTGCACTATCTCTTTTATCCTTGCTTTTTCTCTACAATGTACCAAAGAAAGTCGCTCTATTTTTTTCAATAAAAAGCCAGCAATAAAAAAAGCTACTCCCATTCCTACACATGACATTAGCCAAGGATATCCCACATCAAATTTCGAAATAAAGATGCCCAAATTACCGGCAATAAGCATCCCAGTAATACCAGATATATTTATTTTAGCAAAAACATCATCTGCTCTAAATTTACACTTTGAGTTTGCTACAATATCCATTATATAGGAATCTATTATTCCCGACTCTAAAGCTAGCCCCAAGCCATATAAAGCTTCTGCTAAGGCAAATTCCCAGAATTTTGTACCTGTGTAATAACGAAAAAAGGCTAAAGAACAGGTCAAGCAGCTAAGCATGAAAGTTCTTCTACGGCCAAACCTATCAGCCAAAACACCACAGGGTACCTCTGCAAAAACAATAGTTACCAAAAAGAAAATTTTCACATTGGCAATTTGCTCTACTCCCATACCTTTGTTCAATAAAAACAAAGCATATATGCCATGAAAGAATGTTCTAGATAATTCATATATAAATTTCACAAACATAAACCTATAGGTCAACGCTTTAAGGCTAGATTCCTTTATTTCAACTTTAGTTACCATATTCTTCGAACCATATCTTCATATTGTACGAATCAAACATAAATCGTTTATTTAAGGTTATTGGCGTCGCCGTTTTCGTCAAAAACCTTACCACTTCCATGGCTTGAAAACAAGAAATTAAGCCATTTAACGGACCAAATGAGGGAGGTTGAAAGCGTTGATTAATCTTTTTTACATATTCATTATCTAATCCAGGATTCTCTTCAAATTCTTTTTCCATAATACGCGATAAAACATTATCTTCAGCTCGAACAATAGGACCACTCACCCCAACATGATTAATGTAGCCAACATTACTGTAAGGTACGCCTTTCTCTTTACATGCATCATGAACCCACTCGTGAATAGCTACAGGACGGTCTGCAGAAAGAATTAAGAAATCTACATTATCCAATAATGTAAGGAGTTCATCCTTGCATATTATTTTCTTCTTAACACCTATAAACTTAATATTTTCGTTATATTCCTCGAGTCTTTTCTTTGCCACATCAACTTTATAACGTCCGACATCAATTTCCGTGTAGAGTATTTGCCTTGTTAAATTACTACTTTCTATAGTATCGTTATCTACCCCTATAATAGTACCAATCCCCGCACCAGCCAAGGCATAACTCAACCAACAGCCAATTCCGCCCATTCCCACAAGCATAACCCTACTCTTTTTAAGACATTCTTGCACTTTAACTGCATTGTTGTTAAAAATAGAGTAATATAAAAGATGGCGATCATACCGTTCTAATTCTTTTGGGGACAAACTGTCAGAGATAAAACCACCCTTTTCAACGATATTGTTTTCTTTTAAAAGGTTTATTCTTGAGATTATTTCCTCAGATAATATTTCCGGATACTTTTCGTTCATGCATTTTACAATTGTAGCCTCATCATTAACTCCATCCAAGAGGCTCATCAAGTATATGGATGCCTCATCAGTTGTTAAGCATTTACCCTCGTCTGGAGTATAGCCTAGCATTATCTTAATCATAGCATTGTCACTATCATTAATTTCGGTTATTGGTAATATCCTTCTCATTGCATAAAACATTGTACTCTCCCTTCTTCACAATAATTACTAGGTAAAGAGAGGGCATATTAATTTTTTTCAGGGATTATATAATCTTAATACTCTCCCCTTTTTACCAACGTTACTACCTAGTTACTAGTTTCGCCTGATTTTAAAATTGACTTATCTGGCTTAGTAATTTTCGTATCAGTTTCTCCTTTCTAATTTCTTCAGAATTTTCTGTTAACTCGATCGAATTGTAATTATTTTACCACAAAGAATTGTTAGTTTCAACTAACTATCTTAAAAATTTCACACTATGGTTAGTATACAAAAACCACATAACTCTTCTATATATAACAAAACCACAAGCTGATTTCTCAACTTGTGGTTTTGTTGTTACTTTAATAGCTCTTTAACCATGCTGTTAATACGCTTACCATCAGCACGACCTTTAGCTTTGCCCATAACTCCACCCATGACCTTGCCCATATCCTTGATACTGGCAGCGCCTACGGCAGTAATGGTATCTTGCACAATTTTCTTCAATTCATCGTCACTTAACTGAGCGGGCAAGTATTTTTTAAGAATGAGAATTTCTTCTTCATTCTTACTAACTAACTCCTCACGACCAGCAGCTTTGAATTCCTCGATGGAATCCTCCCGTTGCTTGACTTCCTTCATGAGCAGAGCCAATATTTCCTCATCAGTTAGTTCACGTTTTTCATCAATTTCTTTATTGCGGATACCGGACCAAGCCATACGAATAACGGCTAAGCGAAGCTTACCCTCTTCTTTGGCTTTCATGGCCTCCTTCATATCAGCAGCTAAAGTATCTCTTAATGACATTTCTAAGCCCCCAAACTAAATTATTATCTAGTTTTACGCTTTCTAGCAGCTTCGGACTTTTTCTTGCGCTTTACGCTAGGCTTTTCGTAATGCTCGCGTTTGCGAACTTCGGAAAGGACGCCTGCTTTTTGAGTTGCTCTCTTAAAACGGCGCAAAGCGCTGTCTAAGGATTCTGTTTTGCCTACTTTTACCTCTGTCATCTGTATCCCTCCCTCCACGAACACAATCGGGAAGTGTATTATTTCTAATTACACTAGGATATTATAGCCCATAAGTGCCGCCTCTGTCAACAATTATTAGCAAGGTGGCCATCCTAATTCCTTACCACCTAAAATATGGAAATGGAGATGGGGAACAGACTGTCCTCCCTCTTCTCCCGTATTAATAACGATTCTGAAGCCTTTCTCCTCCACACCCAACAATTTAACCAGCTCCGGTAATTTAGCATGCACATAGGACACTATTTCCGGCTTCGCAGTTAAAATGTTTTCACTATGCTCCTTGGGAATCACTAAAGCATGCACAGGCGCCCCCGGGTTTAAGTCATTAATTACGATGATTTTATCATCCTCATAAACTCTGGGACTGGGAATTTCTCCTGCTATTATTTTACAAAAAATACAGTCACTCATCTTAGTCACCTCTTTCTTCAAAATATATTCTAGCCCACCTTAAGAGCATTTTCAGAGCCTAAGCTCTCCTAACTACTCTATTATACTACCAAAAAGACCTTCCTCGTAGCATTTTTCTGTTTTAACCGGCATTATTTTACCGGCTAGGTTCTCATTGGAGTCAGCATATATACGCACATAAGTGGAAGTAAAACCCTCCCACAAATTATCCTTGTTTTTAAGCTCCCACAAAACCGGCACCTCCTTGTGCAGAAGCTGCTGCACAAAAGCTTCGTGACAAAGACTGTCTATCTTCTCCGCCTGTAGCATTCTTTGCTGCTTAACTGTTTCCGGCACTTGCAGGGGCATCACAGCAGCAGGTGTCCCTTGGCGCTTAGAATAAGGGAAAAGATGTATTTTACTAAATTCACATTCTTTAGCATAAGCTAAGGATTGAACAAAATCCTGCTCATCTTCTCCCGGAAAGCCCACAATTAAATCGGTAGTAATAGCTATCTCCGGAATCTTCGCTCTAATATCCTGCAAAAGCTGTTTAAATTTAGCTGTATCATAGGGTCTATGCATAGCTTTTAAGGTTTTGTCTGAGCCAGCCTGGAGTGGCAAGTGCAAATGCCGACATAATCTACTATCGATCAGCATTAGGTCCAAGAGCTCGTCATCTACCTCAATAGATTCTAGGGAACCAAGTCGTAATCTCTGTAATCCTTCTACTGCCAGTGCTGCCTTTACCGCTTCTACTAATCTAGGTCCTCCGACAATTTCTTTTCCATAGCAGCCTAGATGAATGCCCAGTAGCACCACCTCTTGATAGCCATCCGCCACCAATTGCTCGACTTCCTTGGTAATACTGGCTAAGGGACGTGAACGCAAGGGTCCCCTAGCATAGGGAATTATGCAATAGGTACAAAATTGATTACAGCCCTCCTGAATTTTTAAAAAGGCTCTGTTTTTACCTTGTCCCACTCCCGCCTCTAAATCATCGAAGACCGTATCCTTAGTCAGTGGATGGACCAAATTGGCAGCCTGCGGTATCTTTCTATTTCTAGCTTCCTCCACCAACTGCAAAAGCTTCTGTCTATCTTGATTTCCTACTAAAAGATCCACTCCCGGTATAGCCGCCACCTCCTCTGGGGAGGTTTGGGGATAACAACCTGTAACTACAATAAGAGCCTGTGGATTTTGCCTCACTGCTCTATGAATTATTTTTCTAGACTTACTTTGACCCATATTGGTAACTACGCAAGTATTAATCACATAAATCTGGGCTTCCTCTGAAAAGTCCACTATGGCATACCCTGCCTTGTGAAACATCTGCTCCATAGAAGCTGTATCTGCTTGATTAACCTTGCATCCTAATGTATAAAAAGCAATACTCTTCATGCTATTCCCCCAAGTTTCCCGTAGCGTAAGCAATAGCAGCCAATAGGCTAATAGCCGCTGTTTCCGTCCGCAAAATGCGCTTACCCAAGGATACGGACTTTAGTCCACCGGACTGTGCTAAAAGCCACTCCTCCTTAGTAATACCGCCCTCAGGTCCTATCAGTACCAAAATACTTCCAACGGATAAGTCCTGAGACAGAACACTTCTTAAACCATTTTTCTCCTCCACCTCATAAGCCACTAGCTTTAAATCAATATCCTGATATTGTTTTATAAGCTGCGAAAGGGTCAAAGGTTCCATAATTTTAGGGACAATATCCCTCTTACTTTGCTTAGCTGCTTCTTCGGCAATTTTCTGCCACCGCTGTACCTTTTTTTGAGCCTTAGCTTCATCCAAACGAACCACGCAGTTGGTAAGAGTTACAGGGCATATTTCACTAACACCAATTTCCACTGCTTTTTGGATGATTAATTCCATCTTATCACCCTTAGGCAGCCCCTGAGCCAAAATCATTTTAACTGTAGACTCATGAGAGTGTTCTATTATTTCCACCAGCTCTAAGGAAACACTATCTCCTGTAAAGCTGTAATTTGCATAAGTGCTGTAATTTGGTCCAAGCTGACTATTTGGAGCTGGTCTGCCACCTTCATTCTTAAAACATGACCGATATGATGACCATCCTTGCCACTAATAGTCATCTTGTCTTTGAAATTCTCTGTGAGAAAAAATCTATGCACTGTTCTACTCCTTTGCGAAAAGAAGGGCCACCCATTCCCCTCGTTCCCTACAAGATTTTAGTACAAGTCCCTGCTTCTGAGCCTCAGCCAAAACATCCTCCTTGCGATGAGCAATGATTCCGCTGGCTAAAAATACTCCGTCCTCTTTAAGCTTCTGAGGAATATCCGGCAATACCATAATAATAATATCTGCAATAATATTAGCAATAATAATATCTGCCTGTCCCTGGGTTCCTTCTAGTAAATCCCCCTGAGCTACCTGAATTTTATCCGCAAGCTTATTTAAAGCAATATTTTCCTTCGCTACCTTCACAGCAGTGAGATCTATATCCACCGCCTTAACCTCTTTAGCCCCTAAAAGACTAGAGGCGATGGCTAAAATGCCGCTACCTGTACCAATATCAAAAACAGTACTTTGAGGCTTGACAATTTGTTCCAAGGTTTGCATACACATGGCAGTAGTATGATGACTGCCTGTACCAAAAGCCATGCCTGGATCCAAGGCTATGACTAATTCATCCGTCTTAGGCTTATAGTCTTCCCAAGTGGGTTTAATGACCAAACGCTCTCCCACCTTGGTAGTATGGAAATATTGCTTCCATTCATTGGCCCAATCATGCTCAGAGATAGTACGGAAAAGTGTAGGACCAAATTGAAATTCGCCCATACGCTCTTTAATAGCACTAAGTTCATCCTCCACCTGCTGCAAACGTTGTGCTAATCTAGTATCCTCCGGAAAATAAGCAGTTACCGTAACTACCTGTGTATCCATCTGCTCCGGAATGTCAGTTAGCTGCCAAGTACCACTTTGGCGCAGAGTATTAATCAGCACCGGATCATCAATAGCCACTCCGTTAGGTGCACCAATTTCGCGGAGCATTTCCGCTACAGCTTCCACCGCCTCATGCTTAACTTTAACACTTATTTCCTGCCATTTATCCATAGTATTTACCTCTCTTTTACATATTCTTAGATTATACCACAGTTTCTTCTACTCAGAAAATAAATTGAAATGCAAAACTGACCTTAGCTAAAATCATCTAGATTAGTTATTCCCCCAAATCCAAAAGCGGCAAGCTAGTCGTGAGACGCGAAAGGA
>CAZTGQ010000075.1:0-2783 GCA_964613345.1 uncultured Acidaminococcales bacterium
TGGCAACTACATATCTGAGCTTCATCTAACTAGTCCTCCTCTATGGACAAACCTACAATTTGCAACGGCTGACACAATTATCACCCAAAGCTGCAATTAGGACACAATAAAACTCTCAATTACACTCTTGGGGAAGAATTGCGTCAGCCTAGGAAGGGAATACTTTTAAGAAGGAGCAAGTATCGTAACATACAGCGACTGATTAAAAGTGTTTCCTGACAACGGCTGACACAATTATCACCCAAAGCTGCAATTAGGACAACTTCCTAACCACCTCGTCGCCCACTTGATCAGTACTAGCACTCCCTCCTAAGTCAGGAGTAAGGCAAGTTTTTTCCTCAAGCATTTCTTCAATGATATTAATGAGCTTAGCGCCCCATTCTTTATGGTCAAAGAAATCCAGCATTTGGCTAGCGGACCAAACAGTGGCTAAAGGATTAGCCTTACCTTGGCCGGCAATGTCAGGAGCGGAACCATGAATAGGTTCAAACATGGAAGGGAATTTTCTCTCCGGATTTAAATTAGCTCCTGCTGCTAGACCCATGCCACCGGAAATAGCAGCACCTAAGTCAGTTAAAATATCCCCAAAAAGATTGGAGGTGACAACGATTTGGAAACGCTTAGGATCCTTCACCATAAACATACTGGCTGCATCCACCAAGAAAGCTTGAGTTTTAACCTCAGGATATTCCTTGCCCACCTCAGCAAAAATTTGGTCCCAAAAAACCATGGAGTAATTTAAAGCATTAGCCTTACTAATATTGGTTAAGGTTTTATGTTCCTTCTTAGCAAGCTCATAAGCATAACGGATAATGCGCTCACAGCCCTTGCGAGAGAAAACGCCATGCTGAATAACAACTTCATTAGGCTTATCCTTGAAGAGCCAAGCACCACTGCCTGCATATTCACCTTCGGAATTTTCCCTCACAAAGGTCATATCAATATCTTCTCGTGCCACATTATTCAGGGGGCAAGGTGCTCCCTTTAAAAGCTTCACTGGGCGGAGATTAACATATTCGTCAAAGCCGCTGCGTATTTTCAGCAAAAGCTCACGCAAGGAAATATGATCAGGTACGCCGGGATAACCTACCGCACCTAAAAAGATAGCATCAAATTTACTAAGCTGCTCAATACCATCCTCGGGCATCATTTTGCCTTCTTTAAGATAATATTCACACCCCCAAGGAAAATGAGTGAACTCAAAGCTAAAGGAACCATCTAGCTCTGCCACCTTATGCAAAATCTTTTCTCCCTGAGCTAAAACCTCAGGTCCAATACCATCACCGGCAATAATTGCTACCTTATGCTTAATCATTTGCTCCACTCCCTCATTATTTTAAATTTTATTCTCTCAAGGTTGCTTTAAAAGCACCACTTACCTCTTCTACCAACTGTTTCATAACAGTATCAATTTCCTCATCTCTCAATGTCTTTTCTTTATCCCTAAAGGTGAGATTGAAAGCTACGGACTTCGAATTCTTAGCTACCTGCTTGCCCGTATAAACATCAAAGAGCTTAATATCAGTTAGCAATTTGCCGCCATGAGCTCTAATAGTTTTTTCCAGTTCTGCGCAAGAAACGCTCTCCGGTACCACTACTGCAATATCTCTGGAGGTACTGGGGAATTGAGGTACAGGAGTATAATGAGGTACTTCGGTAGCTCCTGCCTCTAAGGGTTCTACCTCTAGTTCCAAAATATATACAGGTTGAGATAGGCCAAAAGCACTTTCCACGTCCGGATGCAATTCTCCAAAATAGCCAATTTTCTTGTCACCCAGCATAATATTGCAGCTCTTGCCAGGATGTAAAAAGGTCTCCGTACCGGCAGCTAAGCTATAGGACTTAACCTGCAGATCTTCAAATAAGCCTTCTAACAGGCCCTTCATATCAAAGAAATCCACTTCGTCCTTAGATAAATTCCAATTAAGGTCATAACGTTTGCCGCTTAAAGCTGCGCAAAGCATGATTCTCTCTTCCGGATATTCCGTAAGGGGCAGAGCCTTAGGCAAAAATACGCGACCTACCTCAAAGATTCCCAGTTGAGTATGCTGCCTAGCTAAATTATAGGCGGCTGTTTTTAAAATACTGGGCACCATGGTTGTTCTCATGGTTTTAAATTCATCGCTGATAGGATTGAGCACATTAATTGTCTTGAGGCGATAATCATCAGCAGAAAGTCCCAGATCCTTCAAGCTATTGGCATGAATAAAGCTATAGGTCATAACTTCATTTAATCCTGCTCCGGCCATGAAGTCTTGAATTCTATCCTTCACGTCCTCCAGCACCTTTTGTCCGCCCTGCTCTAAAGGCAGCTTAGGCAAATGAGAAGGGATATTGGTAAAGCTATGGAATCTGGCAACCTCCTCGCTAATATCAGCATCACAGGTCACATCTGGTCTCCAAGTAGGTACAGTAACCTTAAAGGAATCTCCCTGTCCATCTTCAACTTTAAATTCTAACTTTTGCAAAATACTCAGCATTTCTTCTTTAGCAATCGGCGTACCTATACGCTCACTCATGGCCTTAGCACTAACAGGAATAACTATAGGCTCAGCAGGAACCGGGTAATCCTCTACTACTCCTGCCACAGTTTCGCAGGCACCCATTTGCTCTAATAAATAAGCAGCTCTATCTAGAGCATTATGGTTAAGCACCGTATCTACTCCACGCTCAAAACGTTGAGAGGCTTCACTTCTCAGGCCTAAATCCTTAGAAGTATGACGAATGCTGGGACCGTTAAAGGTAGCGCTTTCTAACATAACATTAACAGTAGTATTTCTCAC
>CAZTGQ010000075.1:2793-7170 GCA_964613345.1 uncultured Acidaminococcales bacterium
TGTAACTTGAGCTTCCGCGCGGTTCGACGAATCGACATCGGTTGGAACAACGCGGCTTCGATCAAGATATCGGTAGTCGAGTTGGAGATCTCGCTATCGACACCACCCATCACGCCGCCTAAACCGATGGCCTTTTGAGGATCAGCAATGACAATCATGTCCGTGGTGAGAGCTCTCTCCTGCTCATCTAGAGTGACTAATTTTTCGCCTTCCTTAGCTCTACGCACAATCCAAGTATGCTCAGCTACCTGATCATAGTCGTAAGCATGCATGGGTTGACCTTCTTCTAACATAACATAGTTAGTAACATCTACCACATTATTAATAGGTCTCATTCCTGCTGCCCGCAAGCTATTTTGCATCCAGGCAGGAGAAGGGCCAATTTTAATATTTTTCAGCATTCTTAAAGCAAAACGAGAACAAAGATCCTTAGCAAGAATGTTAATCTTGGCTAGTTCTTGAACATTACCGCCAGCTTTTTCTGCTACTGCTAAAGCAGGCATTTTTAAAGGCTTATCTAAAAGAGCAGCAGCCTCTCTGGCAAGGCCCAGCATATTAAAGCAATCGCCTCTGTTAGCTGTTAAATCAATATCCAGTACTACATCGTCCAAGCCCAGTACAGGTTTAATATCTACGCCAATAGGAGTATCCGGAGGCAAAATGAAGATACCATTTCTTTGCTCCGGCAAAAGTAATTTCCCATCAATGCCCAATTCCTCAGCACTACAGAGCATACCAAAGGAATCCAATCCGCGCATTTTTGCTTTTTTCAGCTTCATACCGCTGGGCAAATGAGAACCAACTACTGCCACCGGCACCATATCATATTGGTGGACGTTTTGCGCACCGGTCAAAATTTGCACCAATTCTTCCCCACCTAAATTCATCATACAAATCCAAAGATGGTCGGAGTCGGGATGACGCTCAATGGTTTCCACCTTACCGGTGATAACGCCCTCCAAGCCCTCGCCTAAATTAATAACTCTTTCTACCTCTAGACCTACTCCTGTAAATTTGTCAGCCAATTCTTCAGGAGTGACATTAATATCCACATAATTTTTTAACCAATTAATAGATGCTAACATTATTTTCCCTCCTTATCTAAATTGACGAACAAACCGCAAATCATTTTCAAAGAACAAGCGTAAATCATCAATGCCATATTTAAGCATAGCAATACGCTCCACACCCATGCCAAAAGCAAAGCCGCTGACCTTGTCTGGATCATAGCCGCTCATACGCAGAACATTAGGATGCACCATACCACTGCCTAAAATTTCTAACCAACCGGAATTTTTACATACACGGCAACCCTTACCACCGCAGATTACACAGCTAATATCGATCTCTGCAGAGGGTTCGGTAAAGGGGAAGAAGCTGGGACGCAAACGAATTTTAACTTCCTCACCAAACATCTCCTTACAAAACAGCTCCAAGGTTCCCTTTAAGTCAGCTAGGCCAATACCTTCGCCTACTACTAGACCCTCCACCTGATGGAACATAGGGGAATGGGTAGCATCATAATCATTACGATAAACGGTACCCGGACAAATCATCCGAATAGGACTGTTAGGCTCTCTGGACTGCATGGCACGAGCCTGCACCGGAGAAGTCTGTGTCCTGAGAAGAAACTCCTCAGTAATATAAAAGGTATCCTGCATATCTCTGGCAGGATGGTCCTTGGGCAAATTAAGAGCTTCAAAATTGAAATAATCATTTTCAATTTCCGGGCCTTCCAAAACCTCAAAGCCCATGCGCATAAAAATCTTTTTTATCTCTCTTAAAGTAAGAGTTACGGGATGTAAATGCCCCTTGGCAGCCTTGCGACCTGGCAGAGTAATATCCACTTTTTCTTGGGATAATTTTGCCGCTAATTGCTCAGCTTCCATAACCTCCAGGCGCTCATTAATCTTCGCCTCTAAATTACCTCTCACTTCATTAACCAGCTTACCCAATTTGGGTCTTTCTTCTGCTGCCACAGAGCCAAGACTGCGCATTATTTCCGTTAACGCGCCCTTTTTACCTAGATATTGAACCTTTAAACTCTTCAAATCATCTAGAGAGCTCACTTCCTTTAAGTCGGCCAGCACCTTTTCCTTTAACGCTTGCAATTTGTCATCCATATTACGCCTCCTAAAAAAAATAAGCCTTCCTCCCCAAAAGGGGCGAAAGCTTCGCGGTACCACCCTACATTATACTCTTGAGCCTTAACGCAGCCTACGTTCGATCTACTCTGGTTCAATCGAAATGCTCCCAAGTGAATTTCTGCTTAGCTTAAACTTGAGGTTTCCACCAATCCCCCAATCTCTCTGCTTTAACCTAAGCCTACTTGCTTGTTCATCGCTAAAGTTCTTATCCAATTCTTAGACTTAGTTATTATACCACAGCAAAGAAGAAAAGGGCAACCCATTTAAGACTTATTTTAGTTTCATTGCTGCTAGTTTTTTCCTCATCCACCGCTAACGCGGTCCCCCTTCCCCTAAGGGGAAGGCTTTAGGGGGCGACTTTCTGTCTTAAGCTTTCTCCGAAAGGGCAACCCATTTAAGACTTATTTTAGTTTCATTGCTGCTAGTTTTTTCCTCATCCACCGCTAACGCGGTCCCCCTTCCCCTAAGGGGAAGGCTTTAGGGGGCGACTTTCTGTCTTAAGCTGTCTCCGAAAGAAGAGAGCTTGGGGCAGTGCTTTCTGTCTTAAGCCTTCCCCTTAGGGGAAGGTGGCATGCCTTTGGCATGACGGATGAGGGCTAGCTAACTTTTCTTCAAAAGAAGGTTTGATTTTAAAATTTGCCGTGCAACAAAAAATCCCCCAGACAATATGTCTGGAGGATTTTTTAGAATTACTATCTTATTTCTTATTTTGCCCTGCATACTTAACTAAGGTCTGCAGGAAGTTTAAACAAATGTCTACATCACAAAGAGCTGCTTCCGGTTTGTTTTGAGCAATGGCTAAGGAGCAGTCATTTTCCGGATGGAATTGTACGCCTACAGCAAAGGTCTTCTTAGGATTCTCAATACCTTCCACGATTTCAATACCATTATAAATAGTACGAGCAGTTTGAATAAGGTCAGTTCCCTTTAAGTCAACCACGGATTGATGGTGCCAAGAAGAAACATTGGCCAAGCTCATAGCTCCTACGATATCATAAAGGTGAGATTTTTTCGTGGTTAATTCCACATCATGACGAGCATAGGTTCTGTTCTTTGCGCCCACCGGCATTCTGTGCAAATCAGCATATTTAGCACCTTTACTAGCGTAGTAAGTAGGAATGTCCTGTAAAAACTTTGTACCGGAAACTATACCGAGCATTTGCTCACCACGGCATACACCTAAAGCAGGAATATTCTTTTTTAAGCAATAAGCCCATAAGGTGTAATCAGAAATATCACGAGTAGCATTAATGGTTTCACCACAATTTGCTTCCTTCACAGGCACCTTAAATAAAGAAGGACTGATATCCTCGCCGCCGGTAAAGAATACTCCGTCAATACCCTTCATGGCTTCTGCCGCATTAGTAGCACCAAATTTCTTAGCCTTAATTTTATCCGCATAGGTCTGCTTTAGCATACCTGTAGGTTCTAGGCATTGCTCTACAATCTTCCCGTCTTTATCATAAACTACATCCTTGCTGGTAACCTGCTTAAGCTCCACAGCAATACCGCCAGCTTCTTCAATAACCTTTTTGAAATTCGCATAATTTTGTTTGTTACTCTTCCAGGAGATGCCAATAACAGGTTTCTTTACCTCAGTTGTTGCCTTAGCCTTAGCAGCAAAAACTGGTAGTGCAAAGCCTGTTGCCATCACTGCCGCTAAACCAAGAGCCATAATTCTTTGCTTGACATTTTTAAGCATAAATATATTCCTCCCTTTATTTCCGCTGCTTAAAAGCTGCGGTTATTAACCATTCGAAAAAAAGAGACAGTTAGCCTTCCTCTTTCTCAAGAAGAACTTCACTGTCCCTAATATTATTTTACCACATACCTTTAAAAATAGCCAAGCGTTTTATTTCCCTCCCCGAAAAAGGCAAATACCAGCAGCTACAGCCACGTTTAAGGACTCCGCCTTGCCCTTCATGGGAATATATACCTTCTCGTCCGCCTCAGCTAAAAGCTCAGCTCTCACGCCCTGAGCCTCACTGCCCATAACTAAAACAGTTAGCTTAGGCCAAGTTTGGCTAAACAAATCGCTACCGCCCTCGAGACTGGTAGCCCACAGGGCCGCATCCTGTTTAGTACACCATTGCTTAAGCTGTGGCACAGCTACCTTAGTAAAAACAGGTAGATGAAAAATGCTCCCCATTGTACTACGTACGACCTTGGGGTTATACAAGTCCACCGTATCTTCTAAGAGGACTACGGCCTTAGCTCCGGCAGCATCCGC
>CAZTGQ010000076.1:0-7144 GCA_964613345.1 uncultured Acidaminococcales bacterium
TTAAATATAGCGGTTGCCGGCGGAGCTGCAGATAGTGAATTGAAAAATGGCACAGTTGGTATTGGTGGTAATTTAGCTGCTGCGGGCACCGTCAGGGTGGAGGTTTTAAGTGCTGGTGGAATTGGCCTAAGAGCATGGCAAAATGAGCAGCAAAGCTATACAGGGGAGACTATAGTTAAAACTAATAATGGCATAGCTGTATCTAGCATTGGTGGTTCTAACGGAGTTACTATTAATCCAGCTGCAGGTCAAAAGGTCCAGCTCACAGGTGATGTGACACACTCCTTAGCAGGCACCAATCCAGATTCCTTATTTGATCTGAAGCTTATTACCGGGGACTCCTTCCTCACAGGTGCTAGCACAGGTGTTGATGCCTCTCGTAATTTTGTAACAAATCTTAGCTTTGCTAATGGCGCTATTTGGAATATGACTGCTGATAGCACGGTAGATAATTTAACTGTTAATGCTGGAGGTCGGGTTAATATGGCCTATGGGCCGGACATGCCTTATCAGACCTTAAGTGTAGATAATCTTAAGGGCTCAGCAGGAAATTATATTTTCGATACAGATTTAAATAGTGAAGCCAATGGCGATAAGCTGGTTATTAACCAAGCTGCTGAGAGTGGTCTTAACTATATTCAGGTTAGAGATGCTAGTATTACCAATAATACAGAGGTTATCGGTGCCAAGAAGCTCCTTTTGGTTACTGACGTCAGTGGGAATAGTAGCTTTACCGGCAAGGAATTAGATAATGGTGGTTTATGGGATGTAACTCCTACCGTGGAAAAAGACGGGAATGATTGGTATTTAGTCAAGGTAGAAAAAAGAATTAATCCTTCCACCAATGATTTAATTGGTACACTGGAATCAAGCTATGGACTTTGGCGCAACACTATTTTAGATGATAATCTGCGTAAGCGTTTAGGCGATGTGCGCTATAATGACAAAAATGCTGGCGTCTGGGCTAGAATAAAAGCAGGAAAGCTTTCTGCTTCTACCTATGATGCTTCCTATCAATTGTATCAGGTTGGTATGGATACGAAGAAGGGCAACAGCATCTATGGCTTTGCTGTAGACCATGCTACAGGCAAAAATACTTTGCCCTCCGGTACTGGGGAGAGCGGCAGCACAGGACTTAGCTTATATGCAACCACTTATCATGCCAGTGGCGCCTATAGTGATGTGGTCCTTCGCGCAGGTAAGCAACGGGGAGATATGAAGAGCGTAGGTGAATATCCGGATAATGTGGACACCAATGCTTGGGGTTATAGCGCTAGCTACGAAGTGGGCAAAACCTTTAAGAAGGATAATGGCTGGTTCGTGGAGCCTCAAGGTCAATTCATCTATGGACACTTAAATGGTGGCGATTATGACACCACTAAGGGCACTCATGCTAGAGTGGATGGTATTAACAGTTATATTGCTCGTCTGGGCTTTGTTTTAGGCAGAGCTGTTAACAAGAACAGTGAGTATTATTTGAAGGGTAATGTTTATCGGGAATTTGGCGGTAATGGTTCCTTTGCTATAACCTATGACAAGCAGGCCTTAGAGCATAAAATGGAGAATAAGGATACCTGGTTTGAACTGGGCTTAGGCGGTAATGTGAAATTGTCCCGTGGCACCCATGTGTACGGCGACGTTCTCAAAACCTTTGGGGCAAATGTAAGTAAAAAGTGGCAAGTTAATGCCGGCGTGCGTTGGGAGTTTTAAGTGGCTACAACACGTCTCGAAGCTCCTATCTCGTCGCTTCTCTGACGGAAGCGATTTGTCACGATTCTTCACTGCGGCTTTGCCTTGTGAGCGAATCGGCAATCTGCTTCTGGCAAGTTAATGCCGGCGTGCGTTGGGAGTTTTAAGCAAATACACAAAAAGAAGGGAGCCCATGGCTCCCTTCTTTTTGTGTATTTGCTATATTTATTTTTCTTCCTCCTGCCAGCAAGGGCAGTGCTGAGACATTTCCGGTCCTAAAATTTTAGCGTTAAATTTACCGCCCTTGTTGGCTTTTAAATCAAGGACTGCTTTATCTACATACTTGTAGCCCAAATATAAAAGGGGAACATTGGCATAAACGATGAGAATATTAGCCAAATCGGAAAAGGCCCAAAGATTACCTAGATTATATCCGGCAATATTAACTAAAATACCAAAGGTTGCTACTAATAGGCAGGTGATGCGTACTGTGTTAATCCAGCCCTTGCTCTTACTAATACGAGAGGCGGCAATTTCCGGAAAGGAGATCATGCCGATAAGGCAGGTATAGGCAAAAAGACCAAAGCAGAGAGTTAGTAAAAAGGTAACAATGTCATTAAAGGCAGTACCGGGAGTTAAGGTGGCTACGCTTAAAAGAAATTTTGGCAAGCGATCAGCTTTGCCCCAAACAGCTGGGTTGTTCACCCAAGGATGAGCCATAACTACAATGAAACCTGTCATAGTACAAATAATATGAGTGTCCAGCATAACACCGGCAGCAGCTAAAAGGCCCTGCTCACAGGGATGGTCATCATCGGCAGCAGCTGCGGACATGGTAATGGTACCTTGACCTGCTTCATTGGACATTAGACCACGCTTAACACCTTGCACTAAGGCGGTACCAAAGAAACCACCAAAAATGGCTTCTGGTTTAAAGGCTCCGGCAAAAACAGCGTGGAAGAAATAAGGTACAGCTTGAATATTTAGGATGATGAGAACAACAATAGTGACCACATAGACTACGGCCATTACAGGAACTAGCTTATTGGTCACGGCCACTACCTTTTTAATACCACCAAAGGTAATGATCGCAGTAAAGGCAATGACTAAAAAGGCAATAGCATAGGTAAAGCCGGAATTGGTGGCAATTTTAGTGCCGGTAGCAATGCTATACATTTCCGTGATAGAAGATACAACATTAAAGCCTTGAGCAGGTAAGCAGCCTAGGGCATAGAGAATGTACATACCGGAGAGAAAAACTCCTACCCAAACCTTGTTACCCACTAAGCAGCGTCCATAAAAGGGCAAACCACCTACAAATTCGTCGCCCTTTTTTTCTTTAAATAGCTGGGCTAGGGTGCTTTCCACAAAGGCCGTGGCCATGCCAAAGAAACCGGAAACCCACATCCAAAATAATGCTCCCGGTCCGCCGACGGAAATGGCTCCCGTTACCCCTAAAATATTACCCGGTCCTACTCTCATAGCAGAGCTTAAGAGGAAGGCGGCTAGAGGCGAAATGCCGGTAGTAATTTGTTTTCTTTGGGTTAAAAGCTTGATGGCCTTTCCCATATGAGTGAGCTGAATGAAGCTTAAGCGAAAGGTGAAATATAGTCCTGAACCAATGAGCACAATGACGGCCAAGGAAAAATCTCCTAAAACCGGTAGCTGCTTATAGAACTTAAAATTAGTAGGAATATCCCAAAAGAAGTCCGATAAGGGTGTGACAAATTGTAAAATCTGATTAATCCAAGCAAAAAGTTGTTCCATGAAAACCCCTCCCCATATTTATCTACCTATTTTAGCACAGTATGAGGAAAATATAAGTATAAAAGCTATATTTTTCCTTAAAGTGGTAAAAGTGCTATACTTAGTAAAGAAATTATCATTTTTGGGGAGTGTATAGGCGGCAAGAGGAAGTTGTGGTATAATTTAGTGTATACAAATCAAATTACCTAAGGGGAGTGCGGAAAGATGGAATATAAGGATATGATGGAAACAGCAAGACAATGTATGGGTAAATGTAAGGCTTGTCCTATTTGTAATGGGCTGGCTTGCAAGAATACTGTACCTGGACCGGGTGCTAAAGGCATTGGCGACACAGCTATTCGTAATTATAGTAAATGGCAGGACATCAGAGTGGTTATGGATACTCTTTGCCCTAAAAAACCAGCTGATACTTCTTTAGAGCTTTTTGGCAAGAGCTTCAAGTTCCCCTTTTTTGCAGGTCCTGTAGGAGCAGTAGCTATGCATTATAGCGACAAGTATAATGACATTACTTATAATGCGGATTTGGTTCCAGGCTGTGCAGAGGCTGGTATTGCTGCTTTTACAGGTGATGGTATGGATGCAGAGGTAATGATTGGGGCTACTAAGGCCATCGGAGCTTGTGGCGGCATGGGCGTGCCTACAGTAAAGCCTTGGAATAAGGCTATGATTGAAGAAAAAATGGCTTTGGTAAAGGCTGCTGATGCTTTTGCAGTAGCCATGGATATAGATGCAGCTGGTTTACCCTTCTTAAAGAATTTTGTACCTCCTGCTGGTAGTAAGTCCGTGGAGGAAATGGCAGAGATAATTAAGCTAGCCGGTAAACCATTTATTATTAAGGGCATCATGAGCGTTAAGGGTGCTAAAAAGGCTTTGGAAGCTGGGGCTGCCGGTATAGTAGTATCCAATCATGGCGGACGTGTTCTGGATCAAAGTCCGGCTACTGCTGAGGTGCTAGAGGATATTGCCGAAGCTGTAGGCGGCAAAATGAAGATTTTTGTAGATGGTGGTATTCGTAGTGGTGTAGATATTTTCAAGGCCTTGGCTCTAGGCGCTGATGCAGTAATTGTTGCTAGACCTTATGTGGTAGCTACCTATGGCGGTGGCAAGGAAGGCATTGCTTGTTATACTGCGAAGCTGGGAGCAGAGCTAGCTGATACCATGGAAATGTGCGGCGCAGCGACCTTAGCGGATATTACCAGAGATATGGTACGTAAATAATTTTTACTTAGATAAAGCGGGCATCTGATGTAGATGCTCGCTTTCTAACAGGAAGGAGAATGGCAATGCTGACGAAGGTCATACGTTGCTTTCAGGGACTATCTTCATATCAAGTGATTCTAGTCACTTTTATGTCCCTAATTGCTGGTGGTACTCTTTTACTCATGCTTCCCTTTGTGACGGTTCAGGGACAGTCTATGAATTTCTTAGATGCTTTGTTTACAGCGACCTCTGCTTCCTGCGTGACGGGATTAGTAATAGAGGATACAGGTACCTATTTCAATGTGTATGGACAGCTTATAATTGTTGGTCTGATTCAATTAGGCGGCTTGGGACTAATGACTATAGCGACTCTTTTTACCATAGCCTTTAATAAAAAAATAACCCTGCAGGATAGACTGAGAATTCAAGAGTCTTTAAATGAGTCGGAAATTACCGGTGTGGTAAAAATGTGTATTAGAGTGGCACGCTTTACTATAGCTCTGGAGTTTATCTTTGGCAGCATGCTGGCTTGGCATTTATATGGCCTTATGGGTGCTAAGGGAATTTACTATGGCTATTGGCACAGTATTTCTGCTTTTTGTAATGCAGGCTTTGACTTATTGGGGAATTTTTCCTCCTTTACTGCTTATGCCACAGATGTGCCGGTCAATCTCATCCTCATCAGTCTGATTATTTTAGGCTCTATGGGCTTTAATGTACTGGAGGATGTGATTCATACCAGAAATTGGGCTCGCTTAAGATTACATTCCAAGCTGGTTTTAACTACTACAGGATTTTTATTGGTAGTGGGCACCTTGGGCTTTTTCCTTTTGGAATATAGTAATACTTTGGCTCCTTTTTCTTTTGGACACAAGCTTTTGGCTAGCTTTTTCCAGGCCGTGACACCACGTACTGCTGGCTTTAACACTCTAGATATGACTCAGATAAAGCCTGCGGGAAGCATTTTGCTCGTAGTGCTGATGTTCATTGGTGCTTCGCCGGCCTCCACCGGTGGTGGTATCAAAACGACTACCTTTGCTGTTAGTGTGTTAGCAATTAAAAATTTATTGCATAGTAGGTCCGAGCTAGTGGTTTTTAATAGACAAATTTCTGATACCTATATGCAGCGCTCCTTTGCTATAGTTTGCTTGAGTGTGGTTTGGGTTATGACAGCGACTCTTCTGATGACGGCCTTTGAAGCTACCAGTATGGAGAGAGCCATGTTTGAAGTTGTATCTGCCTTTGCTACCGTAGGACTTTCTAATGGTCTGAGTCAGGAAATTGGCATGGGTGGAAAAATTATTTTAATCATGACCATGTTTGCCGGTAGGGTGGGGGTCTTAACCTTCGTATTGGCACTGACAAGTAAGAGAAAAACAGATAGGGTACGTTATCCTAAAGAAAAAATTATGGTGGGCTAGGAGGATATTATGGCAAAGAAAAAGACATTTGTGGTCTGGGGCTTAGGTCGTTTTGGCACCAGCGTGGCACTTACCTTAACGGAAATGGGCCATGAGGTTTTGGGTGTGGATAGCTCTGAAGATAAGGTACAGGAGCTGAGCTCTAAGCTGACCCATGTGGTGTTGTGCGAAAATGTGGATGAGGCTACCTTTAGAGCCTTGGGTATTCATAATTTTGATGTAGGTATTGTAGCCATGGGTGATTTGGAGGCCAGCCTTATGTGCACTCTGCTGATGAAGGAAGCAGGACTGCATACGATTGTAGTTAAGGCTGCCAATAAGCTGCATGGTATTATGCTGGATAAAATAGGCGCTAATTCTATTATTTATCCGGAGCGGGATATGGGCATTCGCCTAGGACACAATCTAGCCTCCAGTAACATTTTGGATTACATTGAATTGTCCGATGATATTAGCTTAATGGAGCTAAATGTGCTGGAAGCCATGCTGGGGAAAAATTTAATTGAAATAGACATCAGACGTAAGTATGGTGTTAACGTAGTGGCAGTTAAGCATAAGGATGGCAGTACAGAAATAAATATGGATCCACAAAAGCCCTTAGCTGCAGGAGATATTTTGGTGGTAATTGGCACTAAGGAAACAATTTTGGCATTGGAGTCCGGTTTATGATAGAAATGATAACTTCCTTGCAAAATAATTTGGTGAAGGAAACCACGCAGCTTAAGCAAAAAAAATATAGAGAAGCTACTGGCCGATTTTTTCTGGAAGGGAAAAGAGCAGTAGAGGAAGCACTAAAGGTGGATTGGCAAATTGAAGCACTTTTTGCAGAAGAGCGCTTTCTTAGCTTAGCAGAAAAACATGCCGGGAAATTTCCTTGTTATGAAGTTACTGATAAAATTATGGAAAAGCTCTCCGACACAGAAGAACCACAGGGTATTGGTGCTGTGGTGAAGATTAAAAAGCAGGCTTGGCAGGATTTTACTTGCGCAGATGGTCTTGTACTAGTGCTGGACGGAGTTAGGGATCCCGGTAATGTGGGTACTATTGTTCGTACTGCGGATGCTGCC
>CAZTGQ010000077.1:0-2295 GCA_964613345.1 uncultured Acidaminococcales bacterium
CTCCACTGGGGACTACCAGGATGACTCCGTCTACTTTAGGGCTCAGTGCTGCTGCATCGGTGACCGGCAGTACCGGTGGTGTGTCAATCAGTACATAGTCATACTCTTTCCTTAAAGAGTTTAGCAGTTCTGCCATTTTTTTCGAGCTTAATAATTCAGAAGGGTTAGGAGCCACAGGTCCGCTGACTAGGATGTCCAGATTCTCTGTGTCCACTTTTTGGATTAGTGTGTGGTAGTCCATGCTCCCTGCCAGGTAGTTAGTAACTCCTTTATTATGGAGGCTGAAAATTTTATGAATGGTAGGATTACGGAAGTCACAATCCAAAATAACGACTTTGTGTCCGGCCTGAGCCATAACTACTCCCAGACTGGATATTACGGTGCTTTTCCCGGCATTCTGGACAGCACTGGTGACAATAATGCTCTTCATAGGTTTATCTACCCCGGCGAACTGAAGATTCGTACGGATGGTACGATAGGCTTCGGCAATGGGGCTTTTCGGGTCTGTGTAGGTGATTAAGTTTATCTTCTCCATAGCAGCCTCCTTAGTTTGCCTACTATTCCTATATTCTGCTTGTCTTTGCTCATGGCCTTAGCCAAGGAATTGGCATCGGGCACTACGCCCAAGATAGGTAATTGGAGATAGTTGGTAATATCTTCTTCGGTTTTAGCTTTCTTATTCAGGAGTTCTCCTGCTACTACGAGGCTGGAGCCTAGGAGCACCCCTAATAGTGCTGCTAAGACCAGGGTCAAGGCCTTCCTCGGTTTGATAGGTCGTTCCGGCAGGGTAGCTGTATCAATAACCTGTACGTCGTTGGTTACCATGACTTCGGCGATTTTGGCTTCTTCTAAGCGTTTTGCTAACATAACATATAGTTCACTGGCTACGTTAGCATCACGTGCTACCTGAACATAGCCCTGTTCTACTTTGGAGAGTTTTTCCAGGTCTTTGTTTAATTTATCTTCCAATGTTTGGAGGGCAGCGCCACGCTTTTGGGCTACGGCGATTTCCCCTTCGCTTTGGAATTTGCCGGCGATGAGACCCTGATGTACAGCGTTATCACTAGGTGCCTGGAGAGTAGCTACTTTATTGATTTCTGCTCTGATTTTGCGTTTCAGGCTGGCAATCTGGTCGTTGATTTCTACCATCTTGGGATGCTTGGCCGTGTATTTGTCCTGATAGCCTATTTTCGTGGCTTCCAGTTCTGCTAGCTGTCCGTTGTATTTTTGAATGGTGGCATTGTCTGCGGTGCCACGGCCTTCGCCCCCTAGCTGACCATCTACGGCGGCGAGTTTCGCCTGAGCGGTTTCTAGGTTCAGCTGGTTTTCTGCTTTTAGTTTGTCTATGTCCGCTGCTCTGGTTACATAGGATTTGGCTCCTTCTACCGGGTCAGCGATTCTGTGTTTAGCTTTGTATTTCTGGAGAGCGGCCTCTGCCTTGGTTACTTCGCCTTTGGCATCGTCAGTACGCTTGGTGAGGAATTCTCGGGTAGCCTTAGCCTCTGTATGGCTCAGGTCTGTCAGTCTATTGAGAAAGCCTTCTACTAGGAGGGAATTGGCCTTTTGAGCCAGCTCAGGGGTTTTCGCATTGACGGAAACCTGCAGGATTTCAGTATTTTTGAATGGTACAGTGGTAATGCGGCTCTTTACATAGCCTGCGTAGGCCGGGAATTTGCCGTCTTTGTCCTGCTCTTCGGTGGCCTCGATAACGGGAATAACTACCCCCCTGCTCTTTAAGATTTCTGCATAGGTGCTCATACGCTGCTGAGTTACCTGGGTATTGCCGCCGGTGACGGTAGCTAGTAGGGAATCACCTAGGCCCTGCTGCTGTTTGATACGGAGCAGAGACTGGGATTCATAGACCGGTGAGGCTATGAGCAGATAGAGCACGGCAATGGCTATGCAGGCCAGGGTTATTTTTGCTATTTTGCGGATATTGTTAAGGATTATATCCAGTAATTCTCGTAAATCAATGGTATTCTCGTCCACGAGAGAACCTCCTTAAGATGTACCACCTGGGACGGTTCTCTCTGGTGCAGTCAATGTTCTAAACCCGCTCTGAGGCTAGAGTTAGAAACATTTTTCTGTTCGTCGAACCTGTCACCCTTGGTGCAATTTATTAGTCAAATTTATTAGTCATTAGAATTTTTAACGTAATAGTAAGAGCTGATAAAGGGCATGATGTCCTTAGCAAAGCTAATCTTGCCATTGCTGGTGAGGTAGAGACAGTCCCCTTCGTTGAGGACTACGTTCTGGCTCATGTCGCCTTTGGCAATATAGTTATTCAGGTTGATT
>CAZTGQ010000077.1:2305-7143 GCA_964613345.1 uncultured Acidaminococcales bacterium
TTTTGTCTCCGTTGCGCACGAGGAATACGTGCTTTTTGGCAGCGTATTCGGTAAAGCCCTGAGCGGAGCCAATGGCATCCAGCACACGGTGTGATTTGGTCAGTTCATGGAGTCCGGGTTTAGATACTTCCCCCAGGACGAATACTCTGGTGGTGCCCAGTTTAGCGATATTAACGCTGATTTTGGGCTGTATGATGTACTCGGAAAGGCGTCGTGCCAATTCCGCGGTGAATTCTTCTACGGATAGGCCTGTGGTATTGATTTCCCCGGCTAGGGGAAATGTGAGCATGCCGTCAGGACGAACTATGTATCTGCTTTCAATTTGGCTCTTCGTAGAGCTAATGTCTTCGTGGCCATAGACTACGATGGTCAGTTCGTCCCCGGGACTCATAATATAGGGTTTGGCCCAAGCGGTTCCGCCTAGGCTCAAGGTGAGAGCCAAAGCTAAGGCCGCAACTGTTTTCTTCATGATGGTCCTCCTAAAAGATTATTATGTCAACGTGCCTGTTTGGGGCAATGTGTGGCAAATGTGTGAAACCACAGTTTTATTATAGCATATATTGACACTTTATGGCGTCAAATCAAGCTAAAAGTCACTTTTTATATTTGATTTATAACTTTTTTAAATATCTAATCGGTTCAATATGTGAAAGCTTACTCTCGGTGAAAGAGTTTGGACCAGAAGCCTTTTTTCTCAGTTGTTGTCTGTATGACGTCTGGAACCGTAGGGATTAGCACTTTATTATCTAAAATTTTTTGCGGATTTGTGTCCATTAGCTCCTCTGCTCTAGCAGTTCCCGCTAACTTGATTATTTCTGTCTTAGCCCCGGTGAGGTTCGTATTACGGCCTTCTACCCGATGGGCATCGGAGCCGATGAAGTGTACCATGTTATTACGAAGCAGCATTTGAGCATTGGCCTGAACATGTTTGCCAAAAAATCCTGTAAAGCTACCACCATTACACTGGAGCAGTACTCCTTTGTCCAGCCAATTCCGGAGGATTTCCGGGTGAGCCATGAGCTTCATATGCCGGGCAGGATGAGCTATGATGGGGTTTTTGCCTCGGAGCTGCATCTGATAAATAAATTCGTCGGCATAAGGTGGTATCGTCTGAAAGGGCAGCTCTACCAGCAGGTAATCGCTGCCAGCCAGGCAATAGTCGCTGTGACCGTCTTTAATCAGGTCAACCATATCCCAGTTCATTTCCAGCTCGGCACCGGGGTACACTGTCAGGTTGATGCCCTGTCTCTGACTGTCGGCATTAAGTTCGGCTGTTTTAGCAGTGATAGTTTCCCAAGGAATATGTTGGGCAGACGCCAGGACATGGGGCGTAGCAAATATGGCTGTTGTACCATGATCAGCTGCTATGCGGGCCAAATCCATGGATACGGTAGGATTCTGAGCTCCATCGTCCAAGCCCCAGAGAATATGTGAATGAATGTCTATCATGAAAATCGCCTCTTATGATTAATTATTTGGTGGCTAGCAAGATGTTCCTGCTGTCCTACGCACAGTTTCTGGCTGTTACACACAGCATCATGATTTAGTCCGCAAAGTGATTAGGGTGATAGGTGTCCACCACTGTCTGCATTTGGGCGATGAATTCTTCGGTGGTACCGGAAAAATTATACTGCAAATTATGAATTTTGGTTCTGACTTCCTCCGGATCTTCGTCCCGCAGCAACGCTTTATAAATTTTGGCATGCTGAGTTGCGTAATTGTTCTCTTTGTCTGTCAGAACTTCCTCGTAGAGCTTTTCTCCCGGTCTCAGGCCGGTGGTTTTTATGGCAATGTCCTTCTCGGGTTCCAGACCGCTGAGGCGGATCATCTTATATGCCAGGTCAATAATTTTTACAGGTTTCCCCATATCCAGAGCGAACACTTCGCCACCTTGGCCTAGGGCCGCTGCTTGGAGCACCAGCTGGGCAGCTTCGGGAATGGTCATGAAAAACCGCACCATCCGCGGGTCCGTAATAGTCACAGGTCCCCCTGCAGCTATCTGGCGCTTGAAGAGAGGGACTACGCTGCCCCTGCTCCCCAGCACATTGCCGAAGCGCACGGCTACGAATACCGTGTCTTTATATTTTTTATTTATAGCTTGAATGACTTTTTCCGCCATACGTTTGGTGGCACCCATGACGCTGGTAGGATTCACGGCTTTGTCTGTACTGATGAGGACAAAACGTTCTACTCCGTATTGGCCGGATAAATCCGCAGTATAGTATGTACCATAGACGTTATTAAATACGGCTTCTTGTGGTTCTTGTTCCATAAGGGGCACATGTTTGTGAGCAGCCGCATGAAAAACTACCTGAGGCCGATATTTTTGAAAAATCGCATTCATACCTTCTTTATTGGTTACATTCAGGATTATAGGTCTGAGCAGTTTTTTATCATAGGTACGCAGGAGTTCTTGATGAATTTCATAGATGCTGTTTTCTCCACGACCCAAGAGGATTAACTGCCTGGGACTAAAGCTCATGATTTTGCGGCACAATTCACTGCCAATGCTGCCACCGGCGCCGGTCACCATGACCACTTTGCTCTGCAAATACGCACCTATGGCCTGCTCATCGCAAACAATAGGTTCACGTTCCAAAAGGTCCTCAATAGCCAAGGGACGCAGGTCGCTAATGCGAATTTCCGGCGAAACCAGCTGGGAAAAATGCTTAGGCAATACTCTCACCGGCACTTTGGTCTGGTTGCAATAATCAGCTACTTCCCGGAGGTCTTTTGTGGACAGGGAGGGGATAGCAATAATAATTTCATCGATGGCATATTTTTTTACGATTTCTTTGATAACGGTTCTGTTCCCAAAAACGGGGACACCGTTAACAAGTTTGCCGATTTTTGCGGGGTCTGAATCCATGAAGCCTACAACTACGCGATTTTTGCTATGGGCAATGTCCTCTAGTATGAGGTTTCCTGCGTCTCCTGCCCCGGCAATGAGCACACGAAGCCTGGTAACAGGTATTGCCTGGTCATCCGGCAGGTTTAGTAAATGACGCAAAATAGCCCGGTTCAGCAAAACTCCGCTGGTTACCAGGAAAAATACAAGCGCATATATTGAACGTGGAATATTGACATGTACTGCGTACATCAGCACCACAAACAAGCCACTGCCACACACGCTAGCCGCTACGATGGATGCTACTTCTTTATGTCCGGCATATTTCCACACTCTGTTATAAAGATGAAAAACCAAAAAGAACAAAAAGTTACATAAAAAATATACCGGGAGATTAGCCAACATCTCCGGCACGTATTTAGTAAATTCTTCTATATCAGGAAATCTGATGATGTATGCCAGCCATACAGCTCCCCCTAAAATCACCATATCCAACAATAGCAAAAATCCTGGTAGTAAATATCTTCTCATTTTCTCCCCCAACCAAAAACTTCTTATCTATTATACAACACCATTTTTGCTTTTTAAAGTATTTTAAATGTCACAAAAGTAACAGACTCGTTACTTTTGTTACATTGGGTGTTACATTGGGTGTTACATTGGGTGTTACATTGGGGACGTGTACTTTTGTAACACGTCCGTCCCTTTTTGTAACGTAATTGCGTACATTATACAAAAACCGCTCTCCCCTATAGGTTGTAAGCAGTTCTTTGTTACATTGGGGACGTGCACTTTTGTAACACATCTGTCCCTTTTTGTAACGTAATTACGTACATTGTACAAAAAAACCGCTCTTCCCTATAGGATGTAAGCAGTTCTTAAGCTGTGCACACATTGTGTGGCAGCTGGCTACCCCCGTGGGGCCCTTTAGCATTGCGTCACCGAATTACTCCGATTTTGCTAAACATTTATATGTATGTACAATGTGATTTTCCTACTTTTAGATTATACTTCGTTTTTAATGAAAAAACAATACACAGCAAGAGCACAGTTAGTGCTAGGTTAGTGTCAAGTAAACGTTGGCAATTTTTTTCATCCAGAATGCCCTTTAGTATCCTGCTAAGCCAAAAAGCTTTTTGCTTTCACCTCTAAGAGCTCCGTCCAGTGCAATAAAATGTCCGCTTACAGGATAGTTGTAGCCTTTTCCCAGAGTTTTCGTAGCCTGCTTAGCGCTTAAAATCTCTTTCTGTATTTCTACTATCTTATCTGTCTCAAAAATCTTGTAATGTAATTTTTCTGTTACCTCGTTTAGCCTGCCGCTACATTTCTTGGCCAAGATTTTTGCCATATTGTTACCGCCAGAGACACTCCAGTTGGTATGGTTGTGTTTCATGCGTTTGGCTATCACGCTCCAAATATGGTTTTCCATTGTTCCCATGTTTTTGTAAACTAAGCCGTCACGGTTCTTGGGAAGCTCAATGCCTTGTTCTTGGTATGACAAGAGTCCCGCTCTGTTTCCTGTGAAATACTTAAGTAGCTTCTCAGCCTGCGATGCCTCTTCATCATCAGGCAGACTATCCATATACATTTCCAGATATGCCAGAAGGTCATTAACTTTCTTTGTTCTTAGGTATCCGTGAATCTTTTGTCTTACATCCTTGTAGGGCACAAGTTCTTTTATTGCCTTGTTCCTGTGAAAAGGATCCAGCTGGAAATGCGTGTCCTTGTCTTTGACGTTCTTAATCCAGGGAGCACCGTCACCATTTAGCACTCTTACTTGTGTTTCATCAAGATTGTACGTCTCAGCTATTGCAGCCTCTCGGTATTCCTGAAAATCTTTGTTGCTGGAGAATCCGGCTACGACCACCTTGCCGTCTAATTCGTAACGATTGCTTCCTGTTTCCTTCCAGCCATCATAGGCAATGCCCACTTTAATCTCGCTTTTGCGCCTATGCCTGCGGTCCTCTCCTTGAAGGCTGACGTGTACTCC
>CAZTGQ010000078.1:0-7141 GCA_964613345.1 uncultured Acidaminococcales bacterium
AAACATGCTCAGAACCGGGGATTTCTACAGGAGAACGTCTGCCGGAAGCATCTGGTTCGCCTAATTCTGTGCGAATACATTTAATGCCCTTAATCCAACCGTCTTCTGTTCCTTGAATTTCCAAAGGATTGTTAAGCATATGAAGCTCAACGCCCTCTTCCTTAGCATGCAGGATTTCTTCCTTACGAGCTGGCATTTCTGCTTCACTACGACGATATACCACGTATACGTTTTCTGCGCCTAAACGCTTAGCCGTACGAGCAGCATCCATAGCTACGTTACCGGCACCAACTACTGCAACATTTTTACCAACATATACAGGTGTGGCTACATGGGGGAATTTATAAGCTCCCATGAGATTTACTCTGGTTAAAAATTCATTGGCAGAATATACACCGTTTAGATTTTCACCGGGGATATGTAAGAAATGCGGTAAGCCTGCGCCGGTGCCAACATAGATAGCACTAAAGCCCTCTTCACCCAAGAGCTCATGGAGAGTAAAGGTACGTCCAATCACAACGTCAGTCATAATATTAACGCCTAACTCTTTTAACTGTTGAATTTCATGCTGCACAATATCCTTTGGTAGACGGAATTCAGGAATACCATACATCAATACACCGCCTGCTTTATGTAAAGCTTCAAACAAGGTTACGTCGTAACCCATTTTAGCTAAATCGCCAGCAGCAGTTAAGCAGCTAGGACCACCGCCAACCACGGCAACCTTTTTACCCTTTTTAGCAGGTAGGTCAAACTTGATTACGTCCTTACCTGCAGCACGAGCAGTATCTGCCACAAATCTTTCCAATCTACCGATAGCTACAGGTTCGCCCTTAACACCCAAGACACAATATTTTTCACATTGATTTTCTTGAGGACAAACACGACCACAAATAGCAGGTAAATTACTTTTTCTTTTAATTACAGCAATAGCTTCATCAAATTTCTTTTCTGCTACAGCCTTAATGAATTCAGGAATATCTACGTTAACAGGACAGCCGGTCATGCAACGTGGATTTTTACAATTTAAGCAACGCTCTGCTTCATCCACAGCTAGAGCTGCATCATAACCTAGAGTAACTTCTTCAAAATTTTTGTTGCGCACGTTGGCCGGCTGTTCCGGCATAGCATTTCTCATTCCTCCACGCATTTGCAATGACCTCCGCAGCTATATTCTTCTACTTCCATATTTTTATACATTTTACCACGTTGAATAAGGTTATCCCAATCAACTAAATGAGCATCAAACTCAGGCCCATCACAGCAGGTAAATTTATTTTCATCCCCTACTCTTACACGGCAACCACCGCACATGCCGGTACCATCAACCATGATACAGGACAAGCTGGCAGTAGTCTTCACGCCAAAGGGACGGGTAGTTTTAGCTACGTTCATCATCATGGGTACAGGACCTATAGCTACAACTAAATCAGGCTTATTACCCTTTTCCATCATTTCTTGAATTGGTTGTGTAACAAAGCCCTTAATACCTTCAGAGCCATCATCAGTAGTAATAATGAGCTGGTCACTGATTTTAGCCATTTTATCCTTCCAAAGGATTAAGTCCTTGTTTCTGCCACCAATAATAGTAATAACCTTATTGCCTAGCTTATGATAAGCTTCTGCAATAGGATGTACAGGTGCTACTCCGATACCGCCGCAAACCATAACCACAGTACCAAAATTACCCATTTCAGAGGGTTGACCTAGAGGTCCGAGAATATCTTGAATCATGTCACCTTCTTCAAAATCATGACATAAATGTTTAGTAGTATTACCAACCTGTTGAATAACCATGGTAATAGTACCCTTTTGTGCATCGGAATCACCAATAGTCAAAGGAATTCTTTCGCTGGATTCATCAGCTAGGACCATAACAAACTGTCCAGGTTTACACTTGTGGGCAATTAAAGGTGCCTCCACAATAAATTCGCAGACGGTTGGAGCCAACTGCTTTTTACTCAAAATCTTTACCAATCTTACCACTCCCCTATTATAATTTGACAACTATTTTAATGTTAATTTATGGGCTTGCTGTAAAGCTTGGGCATAAACCTTTTCTGTATCAATGGTAAGCATTTCCCCCCGTTTCATTAGAATTTTTCCTTGCACAATAACTGTATCTACATCGGAACTGTCCGCTGCATAAAGCAGAAGAGACAGGCGATTGTGGCGTGGATACCAGGAGGGATGATGCATATCATATAAAACGATATCCGCCTTCTGATTCACCTCTAGGGTGCCTAAATCAGTATAACCCAAAGCCCTGGCACCATTTAAAGTAGCCATTTCTAGGGCCTCATGAGCTGGAACAAGTGTAGGCTCATAGGTTGGTCCATTGACCAAAAAAGAGGCCAAGCGTGCTTCCTCTAATAAATCCAGATTATTATTACTAGCAGCACCATCGGTACCCAGAGCAACATTCACGCCAGCCTTGAGCATTTGAGCTACAGGCGAAATGCCACTGGCTAGCTTTAAATTGCTTTGAGGACAATGAGCTACGGAGACTTTTTTATCTGCTAAAATTCGGATATCTTCAGGACTAACATGTACGCAATGAGCAGCGAGAGTCGGAAGTTCAAAGACACCTACCTTATCCATAAGAGCGATAGGTGATAAACCATACTCCTTTTGACAATCTGCTACTTCTCCAGCAGTTTCTGCCAAATGCATATGAATACCGCACTTTAGTTCTTGAGCCTTGGCGATAATTAGCTCCAAGCATTTTGGCGGGCAAGTATAGGGTGCATGAGGACCTAGAAAAACTTTAATTCTATTATCATCATAACCCTGCCATTTTTCCCATAGCTGTGCATTTTCTTTTAAACGCTCCAAAGTAGCATCTACCTTAGGACCTATAATACCACGGGACAAAACTGCTCGCATACCTGTTTCTGCTACTGCTCTGGCTGTATCCTCCATAAAGAAATACATATCAGAAAAACAAGTAACACCATGCTTTAGCATTTCTAAAATGGCCAGCTGACTTCCCCAATAAACAGTTTCACCATCCAAATGCTCCTCTGCCGGCCAAATTTTTGTGGTCAGCCAAGTCATAAGGGGTAAATCGTCCGCATAGCTGCGCAGAAGATTCATAGCTACATGAGTATGGGCATTTATCATGCCGGGGACCGCAATATGATCCTTGCCGGAAATAACTTCCTTACCGGTAATTGGGTCCGTACCTAAATAAGCAATATTATGACCCTTAATGCCGATGTTATAGGTAGCACCATCATTTTTATTTATCAGTTCCACATCTTGAATCACTATATCATAATTCATAAAAGCTCCTCTTAAACTTTTATAGCATAGCTGTTAGTAGGAAATCCCCCATAGGCGCTTAAAGCCTTAGCACAGGAGCAGGCTGCCTCTTCTTTATCAGGAGTATTCTTGATAAAGGCAGCAAAAATTTCCACTATCTGCTTTTGCATTTTACTCATAGCTTCTAAAACATCTTCATGAGCTAAAGGAACAGCACTAAGACCGGCACCCAGATTTGTTACCAGAGAAACATTGGTATAACACATTTCTGCTTCTCTAGCTAAAAGAACTTCCGGAATATTGGTCATTCCCACCACATCTCCCCCAAGACTACCGAACATCTTTACCTCAGCCTTGGATTCATAACGTGGCCCTTCAGTGCAAACATAACAACCCGTAGAATGAAAATTCACCCTAAGCTCAGTCAATATTTTTATCATAGTATGGCGTAAACGGGGGCAATATGGTTCGGTAAAGTCTACATGAGCAACTAAGCCCTGCTCCCCATTAAAAAATGTATTAACACGATTTTTAGTGAAATCTAAAAACTGATCACAAACGACAAATTCTCCTGGTTGTATGGCTGTATTTACGGAACCTACAGCTGTGGTAGCTAAAATTTCCTCCGTACCTAAATGCTTCAGTGCCCACATATTGGCCCTATAATTAATTTTATGAGGAGGTAAAACATGATTTAAACCATGCCTTGCCAAAAAAACAACTTGATTACCGGCTATAGAGCCTATTTCGCACTTAGCCTCACCAAAGGGAGTGCCAATGACTCGAGAGGTAAACCCTGTAGCACCCATGGATTCTTGCACACCACTACCGCCGATTAAAGCAATCTTTCTCATAGCTCCTCCTTAGGATAACCTCTAGCTCAAAGTAGAAAAAATAAAATAAGGTAAAATTACCAACTATTCAACCTCTATAGACCATTTAGAAGCCACTTAGGTTCTAAACAATATACTGTATATTTTAACATAAATTAAGGCAAAAATAAAGCTTGACCATCTAAGGAATGTGATGTTTTTGTGCCTAGGATGTGATATTATCCACTGACAAAAGACAAAAGCTGCGAAAAGTGTTTGTTCACGTTTCGCAGCTTGTAAGATTATTTGGAATTTTTAGGTAAAATAATTTGTTTGGGACCAATCTTAGCGGATTCCGGTACTAAAACATCATTAAAGCTAATGCTTCTAGTATGTGCCGTATGACTCCAGGTATGGTCATGACGATGGAAATAACCTAAAACTGTAATTGGAATCCAGCTATAAATAAAGAAGGGATATAAAAGCATATAGCACCAAGACTTAAAGGATGCTCTGATTTTAATCAGTATAACTACAGGGAACAGATATTGTCCCACACCGATAACCTGCCATATTTCATAGGGCAAAATAGCATATAAAACATTGGTGTAAAAAGGTGTGAATTCATAGATGTAACTGCAAATGACGAAGAAGGTGGAAAGTAAGAGGAAATAAGGTTGGAAAAGATGGATTATTCCATCTAGCATGACAATATTTCTTTGCTTTATGCCTTCCTTTAAAAGCTTGGGTATATAACGCCCTGCCACATCAAAATGACCTTGCGCCCAACGCAATCTTTGATTCCAAGCCTGTTTAAAGGTTAATGGCTTTTCATCATAGACAATGGCATCATGGGCCCAGGTTGTAGGAATACCGTCTAAAAGTGATTTCATGGTAAATTCCATATCCTCAGTGAGACAGGTAGCGCCCCAACCATATTTGCGCAGCACTTGAGTAGAAATACACATACCAGTACCACCTAAAACACAGGATAAACCAATATTATATTTAGCTAAATGCCAAACATGATTAATCATCCAGAAGGAAAGAGCGAAGACACCGGAAACCCAAGTATCATTGGGATTTTTAGAATCCAAATAGCCCTGAATTATTTGCTCTCCTTTACAGAAGCGGCTGTTCATTTCCATGAGAAAGTCCGGGTGCACTAAATTATCAGCATCGAAGATGATAACGGCATCATATTGCTTTTTCATGGCAAAAAGCTTATTAAACATCCATTCCATGGCGAAGCCCTTACCCTGCTCCAGAGGATTGTCATTAAATCTTTCACAAACCTTGGACCCAGCAGCACTAGCAACCTGAGAAGTTTTATCCGTGCAATTATCTGCAATAACAAAAATGTCATAGAGATTATCAGGATATCTCATCATATGTAAATTTTCTACCAGCTGACCAATAACCTTTTCCTCATTATGAGCAGCTACAATAACAGCAAAATTAGTACGAGGTTCCAAAATCTTTGTTTCTTTTTTGCGACCAAAAATTCCAAACCAAGAAATAACAAAATAGTATATGGTAAAAAAGACTATTAGTAGCTGTAGGGGAATCATTATGATATCAAAATAACTACTCATGCTCTAGCTCCTTTGCTTAATGCTCATAGGTTTTATGAGTAAGCTTCACGTAAAGACAGTTTATTATACCACAAATAGTATAGGTAAACATCAAGATAAATGGCCAAGCCTTGACATTGGTATAAAGCATATAAAGACCAATAGCTAAGGAAATTATGACAGGAAGCTTAAACAAAGGGTTTCCCTTTCCTTTGAAATCAGGGAAACGAACTTCACTGTATAAAATAATAGCCACGCCTAAGGTCAGAAGAGATACCCACCAAGGACCGAAGTTATAACCTGAAAGTACATAGGTAGCTATAACACAGGCGCCTGCGGGAATAGGCATACCTTGAAAATAGCCGTGAACCTCAGAGGCATTAATATTAAATCTAGCTAAACGCATAGCACCGCCAAAGGCAAGCATAGAGGCAATAATCTTTCCTAAAAGACCTAGGGGCTCTAAAGCGTAAATGTAAATCAGTACAGCAGGAGCCATACCGAAGGAGCAAACGTCGCAAAGAGAATCTAATTCCTTGCCAAATTCACCGCTTACACCTAAAAGTCTAGCAGCACGTCCGTCACAGGAATCTGCTAAAACAGCTAAAATAATATAGATAGCGGCCCACATAAAATCATGTTCAAAGGTAAGAAAAATTGACAGAACGCCAAAAACAAGACTTAAACCACTAATACTATTTGGTACTATACGCTTAGGATTCATTCTATTTCTGCCTCCCAATGACGGTAATTCCGCCCTTCACCTTATCGCCTTTTTTTACTAGGACATCTACATTCTTAGGCATAACCAGCTCGGTGCTGGAGCCGAATTTGATCATTCCATAGCACTCCCCTTGGCTGACAGTACGTCCCAAGGTTACCCAGGAAACAATTCGTCTAGCTAAAAGACCGGCAATCTGAATAACTAAAATTTTATTATCGCCGTTGACTAAGCCTATAGCATGGCGTTCATTAACAACAGGTGCTGTTTCCTTGTAGGCAGGCTCAAAGCCGCCACAGGTATAACGCTGATATTTAATTTCTCCGCTCATGGGACAACGATTAACATGCACATCAAAGACCGATAAAAAAATAGTTACCTTTTTAGCCTCAGCATTGAGAAACTCTTCATCATAGAATTCCTCAACACCCATAACTGTGCCATCTGCGGGAGAATACAAAATGCTATCATCTACAGGCATATGTCTTGCTGGATTGCGAAAAAAGTAGAGGAAAAAGCAGGCTAAAACAGCTGGCACAATGGCAAACTTCCAACCAAAGAGAGCACCTAAAAATATAGCCAATAAAAATGCACCGGTAATAAAAGGATATCCGTCTTTTTCTATTTTATAGGCTGTCATGCTTTCATCTCCTCTCTTCTCATAATCTGTATATTATATTACAAATGTTGTGGTTTGTCTATTTTTTTAGTCCATATTTAGTTGCCAAAACTTGTAAAACAAATTGAGGTAGAACCATCATTCTCCCTAA
>CAZTGQ010000079.1:0-7123 GCA_964613345.1 uncultured Acidaminococcales bacterium
CTACTATGCTAAAAATTCCGAAGTAGCTTCTGCTTATCAACTACAGGGTATTCCCACCTCTGTTTTAATTGACGGACAGGGCAATATCATTACTGTACATGTTGGCAGTATGTCTAAAGAGGACATGGAGAGCTTCTTCAATAAAGCCTTCTAAACCCAAAAGAAACCCAAGCTGCATGACCACGGTCATGTAGCTTGGGTTTTTCTTTTTTTCAATACGTATTAACTAGTACGGCGCAACATCAGCAACGCTTACCAACACACACTAAGCATTATTAGCAATTACTGCACAGAAGATACCACCAATAATTAAACCGGTGACCAGGTTACCGGTGTCACTATGACTTTCCTTTTCTCTATGCACCACCGGCCGTCTATATCTACTATAGGTAGGTCTAACAGGTGCCGGTTTTTTATGCTGCTGTACAACTATTACTGGTTTTTTATTATATTGGGGTTGCACCTTATGCACCACAACTTTATTTTTATTAGGAGAATCTCTCCTAATACTTTGGCTATATTTAATACTTTGACTATTTTTTAAATTAACTGCCGCCTCAGAAATATTCACCAAAGAAGTTGTCCCCATTACACCAACTAGAGTTAATACCGCCAGCGTTCTTCTCCACTTTAAATTGCTTAGCATAATTATCACCATCTCTTTCTGACTGTGTAGTCATCTTTCTTGTACCCATAGTAAAGAAAAGAGATGTCAAAATTATGGCAAAAGTGGTCCTTTATAATGTTTTTATTCTGCAGCCGGAATAACGGAAAGCTCGTCCTTATGAGCTTGATAAAATTCCTCCATAAAGTCCGCAAGGCATTGACATCCCTCTTGCGGCATAGCATTATACACAGAGGCTCTAATGCCGCCTACGCTGCGATGACCCTTTAGGCCCTTCATGTTCTTCTTCCCAGCTTCCTTCACAAAAAGCTTTTCCAAGTCAGCTGTGGGCAAGCCAAAGGTCACATTCATATAAGAACGACTGTTTTTTTCAGCAAAAGCCCTGTAAAAGTCACTGTGAGCATCTAACACAGTATAAATCAGATTAGCCTTAGCTTCATTTCTTTCTTGCATCACAGCCAAACCACCCTGCTTTTTCAACCATTTGGCCACTAAACCTACAATATATACACCAAAAACAGGTGGTGTATTGTAGAGAGATTCCTTCTCCATATGAATTTCATAATTAAGCATGGTAGGAAGAGTTTTCTCTCTGCCTTTAATATAGTCCTTTTTGCCGATTATTACTACTACTCCGGCAGGGCCAATATTTTTTTGTGCTCCAGCATAGATTAAAGAAAATTTATCCACCGGTATAGGGCGACTTAAAATATCCGAGGACAAATCAGCAATCAAGGGCACCTCACCGGTATCCGGATATTCATGATATTCCGTACCCTCGATAGTATTATTGCCGGTAATATGCAAATAAGCAGCGTTATCTGGCAATTCCAGCTCCACCATAGTTGGCACACGATTAAACTTGTCAGACTTGCTACTAAAAATTACCTCTACTCTGCCTTCTTTTTTTGCTTCCTTAATAGCTTTTTCTGAAAAAGAGCTTGTCTCTGCATAAAAAGCCGTCTTCCCTGAAGTCAAGAAGTTCATAGGAACCATGGTAAACTGCAGGCTGGCCCCTCCACCTAGGAACATAACGGACCAGTCATCATTTAAACCCAGAAGCTCCTTAATATCATCTGCTGCTTCCTTGTTAATCTTATCATAAACTGGGTCTCTGTGACTCATTTCCAAAATAGACATACCACTACCTTGGCAGTCCAGCATCTCGGCTTGAACCTGCTCCAAGACCTCCAAGGGTAAAGCAGCAGGACCTGCATTAAAATTATACACTCTTGTCATCTTGTTCATCCCCTATCAAATGAATGGTCATAGCATCTCTAAGCTTAGGTTCAAACCAAGTGGACTTAGGAGGCATAATTCTGTCGCTATCTGCCACCGCCATCAATTCCTCCATGGAGGTAGGATACATAGCAAAGGCTACTGCATATTTTCCATCATTAACCTTCTTCTCCAATGCTTTGAGGCCTTTAATTCCGCCTACAAAGGAAATTCTCTTGTCTCTACGAGGGTCGTTAATGCCTAAAATAGGTGTCAAAAGATTGTTTTGTAAAATGCTAACATCTAAAGAATTAATGGGATCCTCTTGGTCAAAGGTTCCCTCCTTGGCCGCTAGTCTATACCATTTATGAGCTAAATACATAGCAAAGGTATGTGCCACCTGAGGCGTGGGGTCGTTATCCAAAGGACTGACTATAAATTTCTCCTCCACCTTTTGCCTAAATTCTTCTGTGGTAAGACCATTAAGATCCTTTACCACTCTGTTATAGGCTAAAATATGGAGCATATTATCAGGGAAAATAACTGCTAAGAAGCGTTTATATTCCTCTTGGCCTGTTTGTCCTGGTCTTTGAGACAGCTCCTGAGCAACCTTTAAAGCAGCAGCACTGCGGTGATGCCCGTCAGCAATATAGAGATTAGGAACATCGTGGCTAAAGATATCTGTAATTTCCTTAATACGTACTGGATCGTTAACTACATAAAGGGTATGCATAATTCCATCATCAGCAGTAAAATCATAAACAGGCTTATGATTGCTCATGTATTTAAGTAAAAGAGCGGTCAAAAGTCCTTTACTTTTATAGGCTAGAAAAATGGGTCCTGTTTGTGCCTGGGTGGCCGTAATATGCTTAATTCTATCTAGTTCCTTATCTTCTCTAGTGAGCTCATGCTTCTTAATAATATTTTCAGCATATTCTTCTACAGAGGCTGTAGCCACTAAACCTATTTGAATGTAGGCTCCCATCTGCTGACGATAAATATAGTAATAAGGCATACTGTCCTGCACTAGTTGACCATTTTCCACATAGGCTTCTAAATTAGCCTTAGCCGTAGCATAAACCTGAGGATCTGTTTCTGCAACATTGTCCGGCAAGGTTGCCTCCGGTCTGGTAACACGTAAAAAGCTTAGGGGATTATCCTCTATAAATTTTCTGGCTTCCTGTCGGTCTACTACATCATAGGGAAGCGCAGCGATAAGTTTCACTAAATCTGCTTTAGGGCGCAAAGCTCTAAAAGGTCTTACATCTACCATATTATAACCTCCTTTAATTGTACCGTTTATTATACCATGTTTTCTCTAATTGGAACAATTAATACCAATAGAGCTCACTTAGGTTATAGTTTTTCTACTTCAGGTTTTCCGGATTCAAAATCTCTAATTCAGGTAAAACGAAAATGCCATTTTTACGAATGAGCACATCGTCAAAATAAATTTCGCCGCCACCCCATTCTTCTCGTTGAATCCACACCAGGTCCCAATGTACCGCAGACTTATTGCCATTAGGAGCATCGTCGTAGGAGCATCCCGGTGTAAAGTGAATGCTGCCATTAATCTTCTCATCAAAAAGAATATCCTTCATGGGAAAGGTCACAAAAGGATTCACGCCAATAGCAAACTCTCCTACAAATCTCGCACCCTCATCCGTATCAAAAATAGCATTCATTTCCTTAGTTCTATTAGAAACAGCCTCTACAATTTTACCTTCTTTAAAGGTTAGACGCACATTTTCAAAACTAATGCCGTCATAGAGACTGGGGCAATTATAGGTAATAACACCGTTGACACTATTTTTTACCGGAGCGGTATACACCTCCCCATCAGGAATGTTCATCTCTCCTGCACATTTAATAGCAGGAATGTCTTTTATAGAAAAGGTTAAATCCGTCCCAGGCCCCTTCAATTGCACCTTGTCAGTTTTATTCATCAGTTCCACTAAGGGAGTCATGGCTTTATCCATTTTACTATAATCCAAAGTGCAAACATCAAAATAGAAATCCTCAAAAGCCTCCGTACTCATATTAGCATTTTGTGCCATGGCTCCATTGGGATAACGCATTACACACCACTTGGTATGTGGCACTCTAATTTTACTATGTACAGGCTCGCTCCAATACTTAGAATATAGTCCCATTTTTTCACTGGGCACATCGCTAAGCTCCGTTACATTCTCTCCAGCTCTTACAGAAATGTAAGCATCCATGTCACGCATTCTTTCCGCCTCATAGCTGCCGGCCATTTCCATTTGCTCCTGGGTGCAGCCCAGTAAAAGACTACGCTTAATACTACTATTTTTTACCGTAACAAAAGGCATCGCTCCCACTGCATAGGTCTCGGCAATTAGAGCCTTGGCTAGGTCAACGCCATCATCAGTAACTTCAATTAGAAGCTTTTCTCCCTTTTGCAGATTGACGGAATAACTCACCAAACTATGGGCTAACTTCTGAAATCTTTGATCCATTTTACTACCTCCTTTAAAAATAACCCCGCCACTAAGGACGGGGTATAGGCTACTCTTTTAGTTTCTTCAAAAGCATTTCGTTGACCATGGAGGGATTAGCCTTACCATGGGACTTCTTCATAATCTGTCCTACTAAAAAGCCTACTGCTCTATCCTTGCCAGCCTTGAAATCAACCACAGATTGAGGATTAGCAGCTACAACTTCATCTACCATGGACTGTAGTGCACCGCTATCACTAACCTGTTCCAAGCCTAGCTCCTTAACTAAATCTCCGGGAGCCTTATTCTCCTTCACCATTTCAGCAAAAACCTTTTTCGCTAGCTTGCTAGACAAAACGCCCTTTTTAATCAAGGTTACCAATTCGCCTAAATGATTAGGAGTCACAGGGAAGCTGTCTATTTCAATACCTTCGTTATTCATATAGGCAGAAACATCACCCAACATCCAATTGGCAACTCCTTTGGCATCATCAGTAGCACTGGTAGCAGCATCAAAATATTCCGCCATTTTCTTGCTGGAAACAATTTGCTCTGCATCATAGGCCAAAAGACCTTTTTCTGACATTAGTCTATCCTTACGTGCATCCGGTAATTCAGGCAAGCTTTGTCTGCTGCGCTCTATCCAAGCATCATCAATCTCAATAGGCACTAAATCAGGTTCTGGGAAATAACGATAATCATGGGCTTCCTCCTTAGAACGCATGGAGAAGGTCATACCCTGAGCATCATCCCAGGTACGAGTCTCTTGAACAACATGACCGCCATCCTCAATAAGCTCAATCTGTCTTTGTACTTCGTAATCAATAGCTCTTTCTAAAGCACGGAAGGAGTTTAGATTTTTTATTTCTGCTCTGGTACCAAATTCCTTGGCGCCCTCTGGCATAACAGAAATATTGGCATCACAGCGCAAGCTACCCTCTTGCATTTTACAATCGCAGACATCAGTATATTCCAAATAGGATTTTAATTTCTCTAGATAAGCACGTGCTTCAGCAGCACTACGCATATCCGGCTCAGAAACAATTTCAATTAAAGGAACACCGGCTCTGTTATAATCCACTGCAGAAGAATCAGAAGTACTGATAGTAGCACCGGAGTGCACTAGCTTACCAGCATCCTCTTCCATATGAATACGAGTCACACCAATTCTCTTAGTCTGACCATCTACTTGAATATCTAAATGACCACCTAGACAAATTGGTTGATATAGCTGAGAAATCTGGTAGTTCTTAGAAAGATCGGGATAGAAATAATTCTTACGATCGAACTTATTGGACTTTTGAATTTCGCAGTTGATTGCTAAACCAAAACGCATAGCAAACTCTACCACCTGCTTATTCATCACAGGCAGTGCGCCCGGCATGCCTAAGCAAACAGGACAAACATGAGTATTAGGCTCACTACCAAACTCCGTAGAGCAGGAACAAAAAGCCTTAGATTTAGTTTTTAATTCGGCATGTACTTCCAAGCCGATGACAGTAGTATATTCAGTCATTTTATTTACCTCCTAGGGGTGCTACAGCCTTGTGAAACTCCGTAGCCTGTTCAAAGGTATAAGCTGCTCTCAGAAGATCTTCTTCTCCCAAGGCCTTGCCAATAAGCTGCATGCCTACAGGCATACCATCTGCAAACCCGCAGGGAAGAGATATACCTGGTAATCCTGCCATGTTTACAGGAATAGTAGTAACATCTAGCATATAAATTGCCAAAGGATCCATTTTACCATCCACAGGATAAGCCACTACCGGAGAGGTAGGAGTTAAAAGTAGATCGCACTTGGTAAAAGCAGCATCAAAATCATTTCTGATAAGAGTACGCACCTGCATAGCCTTATTGTAATAAGCATCGTAGTAACCGGAGCTGAGTACATAGGTGCCCAACATAATGCGTCGTCTCACTTCTTGACCAAAACCCTCTGTACGGCTAGCTGTGGTCATTTCCGGAGCAGAAGTAGCCTGCTTGTTGCGATAGCCATAACGTACCCCATCAAAACGAGCTAGATTAGCAGATGCTTCTGCAGGAGCAATGATGTAGTAAGTAATAACTGCATATTCGGTATGAGGCAGGGACACTTCTACTATTTCAGCACCTAGCTCCTCATACTTAGCAATGGCCAGTTTGATTTGTTCCTTTACTTTAGGATCAATACCTTCGCCATAATATTCCTTAGGAATACCAATACGCAAGCCCTTCACATCCTGGCGCAGAGCCTTAGTAAAATCTGGCACCTGTGCAGGAACAGACGTAGAATCATGTGCATCCACGCCACAAATGGTATTTAGAACAATAGCGGCATCGGTAACATCTCTGGTAATAGGTCCTACCTGATCCAAGGAAGACGCGAAAGCCACACAACCATAACGAGAAACACGTCCATAGGTAGGCTTAATACCTACACAACCGTTAAAGGAAGCCGGTTGACGAATAGAACCGCCCGTATCTGACCCCAAGGTCCAAATAGCCTCTCCTGCAGCAATGGCCGCAGCACTACCACCGGAAGATCCACCGGGTACTCTATCTAAATTCCAAGGGTTATGGGTAACCTGAAAATAGGAGCTTTCTGTGGTAGAACCCATAGCAAACTCATCCATATTAGTTTTCCCCAAGAAAACAGTTTCATCTTGGCGTAATTTTGCAATAACATGAGCATCATAAACAGGAATAAAGTTTTCCAACATTTTGGAGCCACAGGTAGTACGCAGTCCCTTGGTGCTAAGATTATCCTTTAATGCTCCGGGAATACCTGCAAAAGGTTTTATTTTCTCTGCCTTAGCATTTAACCCATCATCCTTGGCAGCTT
>CAZTGQ010000080.1:0-7115 GCA_964613345.1 uncultured Acidaminococcales bacterium
GTTGGTTTGGTCACTTATATTGTAATCTCTGAACAAGGGTCTGCCTATTTTTTTTTGCAAAAAAGGTAGAAAAGACTAGAATGTCTTTTCTACTCCAACATTTATTATAGAACCTATTTTTGTCGCTTCGCGCCTCTGCCACTTTCTCAGCGGCCTGAAAAAAGTGGTATGCATTTGCGCCTAGCCTCTGCATCCTTCTTCTCTGCCTGAGTGTAGAATAAGATATCTGCTACTTTCTACCCAGCGTGGTGGAGAAGATAATTGTAGACAAATTAACAAAAACTTTATTGACAGTTGATATTATTTGTGGTACACTTATTGCCCATGAAGATTTTTATAATTTCACAGGTATCGCGAGTGCTCAGTGGTTGAACATCGCGTTCCCGCTCACGAAGAGGAGATGGAGCACGATAAAACCTATTAAACGCACAAGGCTTTATAATACTATTTGGTATAAAAGGCCTTGTGGTTTTTTGTTTTTAAGTGCAGCAACAAAAAAATAGCGAAGGAGTGAGAGACCACATGTTCAAACCGGTACCTACTGGTGACCGAATTCGGTACAGTTACGCCAGAATTAACGAAGTTTTGGAGATGCCTCATCTAATTGATTTACAGCGAAGCTCTTATGAGTGGTTTATAAGAGAAGGCTTGCAAGAAATTCTTAAGGATATTTCCCCTATTAGGGATTTTACTGATAATTTAGAGCTACATTTTAATAATTTTTCTATAGGTGATCCTAAGTTCGATGTAGAAACCTGTAAAGATAGAGATGCTACTTATGCAGCACCTCTAAATGTTGACGTCCGTTTGGTTTATAAGGACACAGGAGAAATCAAAGAGTCCAACGTGTTTATGGGAGATTTCCCTTTAATGACCGACACCGGTACCTTTGTCATAAATGGTGCTGAGCGTGTTATCGTTAGTCAGCTTGTTCGTTCCCCTGGCATTTACTATGATAAGACCATGGATCCCATTGGTAAATACCTTTATGGGACCACTGTTATTCCTAACAGAGGTGCCTGGATTGAATACGAAACAGATCTCAATGATATTATTTATGCTCGTGTGGACAGAACCAGAAAATTGCCGGCTACAGCACTTTTACGCGTAATGGGTTTACCCACTAACGATGATATTATTGCTTGCTATGGCGAACATCCCTTCCTTATTGCTACTTTAGCTAAGGATACTACCAAAAATAGGGAAGATGCTCTTATTGAAATCTATAAGAAGCTTCGTCCGGGAGAGCCTGCTAACCTAGAGAATGCTGAGCAATTAATTACGAATACCTTTGCAGATAACCGTCGTTATGATTTAGCTAACGTAGGTCGCTACAAGGTGAACAAGAAAATGGGCTGGCGCCAACGCCTCATGGGCAAGGTGTTAGCAAGAGATATTTGCAGCGAGGGTGTTGATGGCAAAAAGGGTCATGTGATCTTAAAGGCCGACACTCTTATTAACGATGCTGCCATTGACAAGCTAGAGCAAAGCGGTATTTACAGCGAGCCCGGCTATGCTAGTGCTTATGTTAAATTCATGGAGCAAGAAGAAAAGATTCTTTTTACCACTGATATTAGTGAAAAACAAAGGGTTATTACCCCCGATGACGTTCTAGCTTCTTTTGGCTATTTGTTAAATATTATTGATGGTATGGGCGAAAAGGACGATATTGACCATTTGGGCAATCGTCGTATTCGTTGCGTTGGCGAGCTTTTACAAAATCAATTCCGTATCGGTCTAGCTCGTATGGAACGTGTTATTAGAGAACGTATGACTATTCAGGATGCGGAGATTATTACTCCTCAGGCTCTGATTAATATTAGACCTGTAGTGGCAGCTATTAAGGAATTCTTTGGCAGCAGCCAGTTATCTCAGTTCATGGATCAGAATAATCCCTTGGCTGAATTAACTCACAAGCGTCGTTTATCCGCCTTAGGACCTGGCGGCTTATCTCGTGAGCGCGCAGGTTATGAGGTTCGTGACGTTCACCATTCTCACTATGGTCGTATGTGTCATATCGAAACTCCTGAAGGACCTAACATTGGTTTGATTGGTTCCTTGTCCACCTTTGCTGTGATCAACAGATATGGGTTTATTGAGACTCCTTATCGTCGCGTAGATAAAAAGCATAAAAAGGTTACGGACGAAATTGTCTACCTTACTGCTGACGAAGAGGATAATTATGTCGTAGCACAGGCTAATGAGCCTTTAAAGGAAAATGGTACGTTTATTAACGAACGTATCACTGCTCGTGATCGTAATGATGTGCTGTCTATTTCTCCAGATAAAGTAGATTTCATGGACGTATCTCCTAAGCAGGTTGTGTCCATTGCTACAGCTCTTATTCCTTTCTTGGAAAACGATGATGCTAACCGTGCTCTTATGGGTGCTAACATGCAGCGCCAGGCTGTTCCCCTCCTTAATCCTAAATCTCCTGTAGTTGGTACAGGTATGGAGTATAAGGTTGCCGTGGACTCAGGCGTTTGTATTTTGGCTAAGCGTGCCGGCGTGATAGATAGTGTTAGCGGTGACAAGATTGTAGTTAAAACTAAAAAGGGCGAATATGATGAATATAACGTTCTGAAGTTTAAGCGCTCTAACCAAAGCACCTGTGTTAACCAAAGACCAATCGTCTTTAAGGGTGACAAGGTTGTTAAGGGACAGGTTCTAGCTGATGGACCTGCTACTGATCATGGTGAATTATCCTTAGGACGTAATGCTATTGCAGCTTACATGCCTTGGGAGGGTTATAACTACGAGGATGCTGTTTTATTAAGTGAAGACTTAGTAAAAGAGGATGTTTTCACCTCTATTCACATTGAAGAATATGATTGTGACGCTCGTGATACCAAATTGGGACCTGAAGAAATCACCAGAGATATACCCAATGTTTCTGAAGAGGCTTTAAAGGACTTGGACGAAATGGGTATCATCAGAATTGGTGCTGAAGTTCGCCCCGGCGATATCCTTGTAGGTAAGGTTACTCCTAAGGGAGAAAATGAATTATCTGCAGAAGAACGCTTAATTCGTGCTATTTTCGCAGAAAAGGCCAGAGAAGTAAGAGATAGCTCCTTAAGAGTGCCTCATGGTGAGTCCGGTATTATTGTTAGCGTGAAGATTTTCACTAGAGAAAATGGTGATGATTTACCACCTGGCGTTAATAAGCAGGTTCGTGTGCATATTGTACAAAAACGTAAGATTTCTGAGGGCGATAAGATGGCTGGTCGTCATGGTAATAAGGGTGTGGTTTCTCGCATTATGCCTCGTGAGGATATGCCCTTCTTACCCAATGGTGAACCCGTACAGATCGTGCTGAATCCTTTGGGCGTACCTTCTCGTATGAACATAGGACAGATTTTGGAAGTACATTTAGGCTGGGCAGCTATGGCTCTGGGCTTAAAAATAGAGAATAATGATCCTAATTTACAAAAGGATTTGAAGAAGGCTGGCTATGATGTAGATAAATACGGCATTCCTCAAACGGTGGATCACGCAGTAAAAATGGCTGTACCTGTTTTCGATGGTGCTCATGAGCAGGATTTAAACAAGACCTTAGAGCTAGCAGGTATTGACCCCAGTGGCAAGACCACTTTATACGATGGTCGTACCGGTGAACCCTTTGATAATAAGGTAACTGTTGGTTGCATTTATTACTTAAAGCTTCACCATTTGGTAGCCGACAAGATTCATGCTCGTTCTACCGGTCCGTACTCCTTAGTAACTCAGCAACCCTTGGGTGGTAAGGCACAGTTCGGTGGACAGAGATTTGGTGAGATGGAGGTTTGGGCCCTAGAAGCTTATGGCGCAGCTTACACTCTGCAGGAAATTTTAACCGTGAAATCCGATGATGTGGTAGGACGTGTTAAAACCTATGAATCCATTGTCAAGGGCGAAAACATCCCCGAACCAGGTGTACCGGAATCCTTCAAGGTTTTGGTAAAGGAAATGCAAAGTATTGGTCTGGATATTAATGTGCTGGATGAGGACCAAGAAGAAATTGACTTAGATGATGAAGAAGATGATGTAAACTACCAGGAATTAGCTAGAGAATTAGAAGTGGATGTGCAGGGCGAGATGCCTGAACAAGCACCTGCTTTGGCTGAAGACGGTGGTGAGGAGCTAGATGGTGAATCAGAGGATGAAGAACCTGATTTCAACGTCATTGCTGATATTGGTAATATGAGTTTGCCGGATGATGACGACTCTAATGATGATCTTAAGTAGAAGGGAGTGAGTGTTCTTGTTAGATGTAAATAAGTTTGATTCCATGCGTATTGGTCTTGCTTCTCCTGAGAAAATCAGAGAGTGGTCTCACGGCGAGGTTACGAAGCCGGAAACGATTAATTATAGAACGCTGAAACCGGAGAAAGACGGTTTATTCTGCGAAAAGATATTTGGCCCAACTAAGGACTGGGAGTGTCATTGTGGTAAATACAAGCGTATTCGCTATAAGGGCGTAGTTTGTGATAAATGTGGGGTAGAGGTTACTAAGGCTAAGGTTCGTCGTGACCGTATGGGCTCCATTGAATTAGCAGCTCCCGTTTCTCATATTTGGTACTTTAAGGGCATTCCTTCTCGTATGGGCGCTATTTTGGACATTGGTCAAAGAGCTTTGGAAAGAGTACTGTATTTTGCCAGCTATATTGTGCTAGATCCTGGTGATACTAATCTCAGTAAAAAGCAGCTGCTCTCCGAGATTGAATACATTGAAAAAAGAGATGAGTTTGGCGAGGATGCCTTCAAGGTAGGTATGGGTGCAGAGGCTATTAAGGTTCTTTTACAGGAAATTAATGTAGAAGAGCTTGCTACTGAGCTGAGACTAGCTGTGAAGGAAGAAACCAGCTTAGCTAAGCGCCGCAACATTGTACGCCGGTTAGATGTCTGTGAAGCTTTTTTAAAGAGCGGTAACAAACCGGAATGGATGATCATGGATGTTATTCCTGTTATTCCTCCTGATTTGCGCCCCATGGTACAGCTAGACGGTGGCCGTTTTGCTACTTCAGATTTAAATGACTTATATCGTCGTGTAATTAACCGTAACAATCGCTTAAAGAGATTACAGGAATTGCAGGCCCCTGATATTATCGTACGTAATGAGAAGCGTATGCTGCAGGAAGCAGTTGATGCGCTGATTGATAATGGTCGTCGTGGCAGAGCTGTAACAGGTCCTGGTAATAGAGCTTTAAAATCTCTTTCCGATATGCTAAAGGGTAAGCAGGGACGTTTCCGTCAGAACCTATTAGGTAAGCGTGTGGATTATTCCGGCCGTAGCGTTATCGTAGTAGGTCCGGAGATGAAGATGCATCAATGCGGTTTACCTAAGGAAATGGCTCTAGAGCTTTTCAAGCCCTTTGTTATGAAGCGTTTGGTGGAGGATGGTACTGCCAATAATATTAAGAGCGCTAAGCGCATGGTAGAAAGAGCTACTACTGTAGTTTGGGATGTGTTAGAGGATGTTATTAAAGAACATCCGGTGCTTTTAAACCGTGCCCCGACTTTGCATAGATTGGGTATTCAAGCCTTTGAGCCTATTTTATCCGAAGGTCGCGCTATTAAGCTGCATCCCTTGGTATGTACTGCTTATAATGCGGATTTCGATGGTGACCAGATGGCTGTCCATTTGCCCCTGTCCACCGAAGCACAGGCTGAGGCCAGAGTGCTCATGATGTCCGTCAATAACATTCTTGCACCTAAGGATGGCAAGCCTGTAGCAGTTCCTACTCAAGATATGGTTTTGGGCTCCTACTACTTAACCATCTTTAAGGAAGGTGCATTAGGCGAAGGACATAGCTTTACCTCCTTCAATGAAGCTAGATTAGCTTACTTCCATAAGGCAGTGGCTTTACAAGCTAAAATTAAAGTGCTTATTCCTAATGCAGAAATATACCCAGAGGCTTCTAATGAGGGCTTTAGCCTAGTTACTACTTCTGTGGGTAATATTATATTCAATGATGAATTGCCTACCGAGCTGCGCTATTATTCCAAGCAGGAGGATGGCAGCTGGCTTTTAGGTAAGCTAGTGGACAAGAAGGAATTAGGCAAGCTAGTAGCTAAGGCTCACAAGCTTTATGGTAACTTCGGTACTGCTGAGGTTTTGGATACAGTTAAGAAGTTAGGCTATGACAATGCTTGTAAGGCCGGTATTTCCATTGCCGTTTCTGATATCCAAATTCCTAAAGAAAAGGCAGAAATCCTTGCTGCTGCTGAAAAAGAAGTAGACAAGGTGGAAACCTTATTCCATCGTGGTTTGATGAGTGCAGATGAGCGTTACCGAAAGGTTATTGACGTTTGGACTAAAACCACTGATGACGTTACCAATGCTCTTATGAAGGGAACCTTGGACAAGTTTAACTCTGTTTATATGATGGCTAATTCCGGTGCCCGTGGTAATGTACAGCAGATTCGTCAGCTGGCAGGTATGCGTGGACTGATGGCTGACCCTTCAGGTCGTATTATTGACCGTCCTATTAAAGCAAACTTCAGAGAAGGCTTAACCGTATTAGAGTACTTCATTTCCACTCATGGTGCTCGTAAGGGTTTAGCTGATACTGCTTTGCGTACTGCCGATTCCGGTTATTTAACCCGTCGTTTGGTTGACGTTGCTCAGGATGTTATCGTTCGTGAGGATGATTGTGATGTTGTGGGCATGGATCTCGTGAGAGAAAGAGCTCGCTATTGCAAGCATGTTATTGGTTCCAGCCAGGGCAAGCTGCATGATTACATGTTAGGCCGTCAATTGGCTGCGAACGTTATGGATAGTGAAACAGGAGAATTGATTGCTGAGGCTGACACTAAAATCACTGAGGACACTTATACCAAGCTTCATGAAGCTAAGGTGCTTTCCATTCAACTTTATCCCAAGGATGAGGCTGAAAATGGAGAAGTTGAAAGCCTGATGATTAATGTTAGTGATGAGGCTGTAAAGTCCTACTTCAAGGAGCATATGACTCACCATTTCTTGGATAAGGAAATAGCTGAGGACATTATTGGCGGTGACGGAGAGATTCTTGGCGTTGCCGGAGAAAGCTTCACCAAAAAGGTTATGAATGCCGTCTTAAGTGATAGCAGAGTGAAGGAGCTTAAGATTCGCAATAATGAAATCGATGGTATGTATG
>CAZTGQ010000081.1:0-7107 GCA_964613345.1 uncultured Acidaminococcales bacterium
GTTGCGCCCTTCACCATAGGAGATAATAAGAGCTTCTTCCCGGACTTCGCCCACAGCTACAATTCCGGCTGTTTCTTTAACATACTGGATAAGCTTCTTATCCTTGCAAAAGAAAATGTCTAAGGCTGACAGCCACAATTCCTTGCCGGCTTCATCCGGAGAACAACTTGTCTGCTGAGTAATGAAGTCAGCCGGATCTGGTTCTTTGGAAATTCCGTCCCTTAGGTCAAAAGTTGCTCCCGGTACGTTTAGCAAATACACATTACTGTCCAAATCGTTAATATCGATGCCCAGCATTGGCTTGGCAGCCAAAAGGGCTGTTATTATGTAACGCATATCCCTGCGCTTTAGGACAAAGATAAGGTATTGCTTGGCATTAAGGTATTCTTGAAACAGCTTATATTGCCCTTCACCCAGCGTAGCCTCCAGCTTTTTACCGCCGGCATTCAGTTCTGCCTCTGAAATGCCTGTCGCAACAAGTGCTTCTTTGGCTTTGGCTAAGTCATCATAGGCATCTGCTAACTGCAAGTCCAAGAACTCTTCCATAGCACCCACAGCTTCCTGCTTAGATTCCACCCAGCGCTCACCATTAAAGCGTAAATAATCAGTGGCCTCGGTATAACACAATTCATTTCCGTATTCCCTAGCTACCATTTTGGCTTGGCCAATATCTGAGAAGTCGGCTGGCCTTAAAGACCTGGGTGTAAAATCTTTGTCATACTCTTCAGGAGGAATATACCCTTCTTCCTTTTGGACCTTCTGAGCGAACTTCTTGGCACTTCCCCAAATAATTTTTAACTCTTCTTCAGCTAGCGGTGGCTCACATTTTGCTGCCTCTTCTTGGAATAACTCGTATGCCCTTTTATCTGCACCGTAACGTTTTACTACCCGTCCGGCAAAGCGAGACAATGTACTGTTGCGCTGTCCTTTGGGAATGCTCGGCTTTAAGAACTGGTCGATATTCATATATCCTTCATGCCAAATAAGATTAGTTGCATCAGAGCCAAAGATAAACCTAGCTGCATCTAAAGCATTGCCATCAAAGAAAGGACACTGCTTATAGACAGCACGTTTAAGTTCTGCATACTTCTTGGCATCTGTTATTGGCCCGTGTGGAAAGTACACATGGTGCCTGGGCCTTGCAGCCTTGCCGTCCTTCTCTTTCATGTTGTTCCTGCTTGGTACCACCACGAAGCTTACGCCTGGAAACAATCGATCATAGTTTTCCGGATAAATCCATGACAGTGGATCTTCTGAATGGTCATTGTCGCAATCCATGACCGCCACATTCGTTAGCTCAAAGTTACCAATGTTTCTGTAGTTCTTAGCAAACCTTGCTGTTACATGGTCAAAGCTTGCAGCCTTCACCATGGCTTCCTTGCTATCCACTTTGTATTCATTGTGATACAAACAGTTTTTAGGGTTGTTCCTACAATCCGCCGCATATAAGCTAAATTCCATTTAGGCTCTCTCCTTTACAGTTACATACCGTATCTTCTTTAATTTGCTTTTGGCATAAGCTATTTCTTTCTTCATTCCCGGACTTCTCCGGTCCCCAAATACCCATAACTCAGTGCATTTATTTAAAATGACCTCGTTAATCGTGTATATTCTTCCCCTATCCTTATCATCCATAAATTGCGGATATAAAAGGTGCGGGGCCATTGGTATTCGGTTCTGCCGCAGGACAAATCTACAATATGCTTTTGCTCTTTTTACGTTTCTTGCTACTTCCCCGCTATAGGGACTGCAAACATAAATCAGATGCTTAAATTCTTTTTCATACCTTTTCACTGCGCCTAGCGCGGCATCCATGGTTGGATCACGGTAGGCTTTATGTATATCTTTAGTCATCTTTTTACTCCTTCTTATAAAACTCACATTCATAGCCATCAGCCCTAAGCTCCAGGCCTTCTGCCCAGCTAGGCACTTCGCCCATTATTGCTGTTATATTTTTTAAGCTTGCTTCTTTACCTGCCTCAATTACCACTTCATCGTGGACGTGCATTACTATTTGGTATCCTGCTTTATTAAGCCTTTGCATTGCTTCGGCTAAAAGATCACGAGCCGTGGCCTGCACAATATTTTCCACTAGCTTTGGTCCATATGTTTCCAGTCTCTCCCATTTCTTAGCTACCCCGGTGCCTTCATAGGTAATGGCGTCTTTGCCAAACCTATTAGGCGCTATCTGCGGTTTCACATAAGAAATTCGTCTTCCGGAAGGAAGCGTAATAAGCAGCAATCCTTTGCTATAAGCAAAAGCAAGATTCTTATAGCTCACGCTAGTCTTTTGCTTAACCGCTGTTAAAGCCACCCTGTCTACATCCCACCAAAGCTTAACTATTTTAGGATTGGAGTTTCTCCAGCTATCTACCAAAGGCTGTAGTTCTTCTTCAGCTACTCCCATATCCAAAGCTCCCATAGCTATCAAGGCTCCTACAGAACCACCGTAGCCTAAAGCCAGTTCTGCAATCTTACCTTTCTGTCTTAAATGGCCATTGATGCCATTCTTCTCAACCGGTACATGAAACATTTGAGAAGCTGAAGCACAATAAATATCTTTGCCTTCATGGAATACTTGCATGCGCCAGGTTTCACCAGCTAGCCAAGCTATAACCCTGGCCTCAATCGCACTGAAATCTGCCACACAAAACTTCTGCCCACTAGGTGGAATAAAAGCTGTACGGATAAGTTCGGATAGGACGTTTGGTACTGAATCATAGAGCATTTCCAAAGCTGGAATATTCTTCTGGGTAACCAATGCTCTGGCCTCAGCTAAATCTTTCATGTGATTCTGTGGTAGGTTTTGTACCTGTACTAATCTGCCGGCCCAGCGCCCAGTCCTGTTTGCACCGTAAAATTGTAGAAGCCCGTGCGCCCTGCCATCATGACACACTACACTTTGCATAGTTTGGTACTTCTTAACAGAAGATTTGGCCAATTTTAGTCTTAGCTCCAAGACTTCTTTCACCTTAGGCGTGGCCGTCTTTAAGATTTCCTTGATGCCTGCCTTATCCAAGCTTTCAGAATTAATGCCTTCTTCAAGAAGCCAATCCCTAAGCTGCATTACACTATTAGGGTTATCCAACCCTGTTAGTTCCTTGGCTCTCTCCATTGCTCTGCTGCGAAATGCTGTATCCATTTCTAACGCTGCCGCAACGAAGCCATTATCCAAAAGAACTCCTCTATCGTTTATTTTCTGGTCCAAGCAGTAGTTATCCCACTCCGTTACCGGGAAGTTCTTCATCTTAGCCTTTATGGCAAGCTCTACCTCCACATCTCGCCGGTTATACGCTTTAAAAATTTTCCATTTGTCCGGCGCTTCACTTGGCAAGTGCCCTTCCTTACAAAAATACTTGATGAGGTCCTTACCCTCAGCCATCTTCTGTTCCTTTAAGCCCATAACCGTGCTGACACCCACCAGGGACATCGGCATGCCAAGCTCTCCGGCCCAGACCATAGAACACCTCCAGCTTTTTGGTGAAAGCCATTCCATAAAGTGCCTTGATAAACAAATGCGCTCAAACTGGGCATTAAAAGCCCATTTAATTACGCTGTCATTCTTAATAGCCGTAACAATATCTTCCGGCAGCTTCTCTCCCTGAGCTAAGTCCACAACTTCTATTGGACCTTCATCTACAGCATAGGCAAAAAGCAGAATCCTAAAGTCTTTAGCATTGCAGTATTTATACACGCCGCATTTAGGCAAATCAAAAGATGAATATGTTTCTATATCTATGCTCAGTGTCTTCATAACTTTGGAAAGGAAGCAGGACAAGCCTGCCTCCTTATTTCCTCCTAACCCAAGAAGTCTTCATCAGCTTTAGTGGCAAAGTCTGCTGCCGCACTGCTTCTGCCCCCTAAAGGTTCTCCATCTTCCAGTTTTTGGATATTACCAAGCCCTGCTGCAATTCCTTTATTGCCATTGGAATTGAAAGCATAGAAGGTAATGGACACTCTGCCATAGCAACCGGAATACAACTCATTCTGGTCCAAGATAGGATTGCAGTCCTGATCCACAATCTGCGGTGCCACCTTGCTGTTTGCGTTGATAAAGAAGGCATCGGCATAAGCTTCATCTTCCCTTTCTAGATCACCATCACGCAGCGGCATCTTAATGGCAGAACGTTTAGGTACTTTGCCGCCAAACTTAGCTACACCATTTTCCATAGCTGCATCAATGGCTTTGTTAACAGCTTCGATGGTTTTCTTATCCTTTTTGGGAATAATTACGGATACGCTATATTTAGGCTCAGAGCCATTAATAGCCTTGGGTTCCCACACGTTTGCATAAGATAGTCTTACCTTGCCGGTTACAACCTTGGTATTTCTCATATTGTTATTAGTCATTTTTAAAATCCTCCTTGGCATCAGCCATAATAATTTCCTCACGCTTGTCCGTTACCGGTACTAAGCTTAATTTCCCTTGGGGCTTAACTACATAGGCCCCTAACACTTCATTAAATCTTACCTTGCCCATCATCTTTTCCATCTCGGTTAGGGTGATAAGACTTCTACGATACAGCTTGTGATAACCTGCTTCCCTGGCAGCTTCAGCCACCAGCTTTTCATCCGTAAACTTGCGGTTGGTCTTACCGGCTACCAGCTTAAAGCCCTGCCACTTCTTACCATGATTAATGGCCGCGTCTGCTGCATAGCTGTAAATTTCTTCTGCCCACTTGGTAAGGTGCTCAATAGTGCCTAGAATCTTTTCTACCTCTTCATCAGTTAAAATGGGAGGTACTGCAAAATCATCCCTGGCAACACTGAGGTTTGCCTCTGCCCTTGCCCTGCATAAAGCCTTAGCTTTACAGAATTGGCAATGCGGGCCTGGAGTGTATTCTCCCCTACCTTCAAAAGCTAAAAGCGCATGTGGTTTTAGCTCTTTTTCTGCCCAGGACTTAAGGTCTTCTACCTTAACTACCCAAGTGTCTACGTTATCCCGTCTTGGCTGATAAATTGTTAACTCAACTTCCGGAATAGCATAGAGAAAATCAAACAAGGTAAGAGCTCCTAATGCATAAAGCATCATTTGAGGATTATGGTCCGCTGTCACTAAAACGCCCTGGCCATATTTGAAATCGATTACATGAAGCTTGCCATCCGCCACGATAATGCAGTCTCCGGTACCAAAACCTTGTGGTACATAACAACTGAAATCTAAATGCTGTTCGATAAGCATAAGAGGTGCCTTACAGGTAGCTTTGGCCTGCTCATACTGTTCTAAAACATAAGAAGTGTAATCGTTAGTGTAAGCGTCCATTTCTTGACAATCGAATTTCGTCTTAGGCTTGGTACATTTTTGTCCCAGGGCCTTATGCAATTTGTACTCGCACCAAGCATGAGCTGCTGTACCTTCTTCGGCAGCTTCTGACGTCTGATCCTCAAATTCCAGTTCCAACCTGGCAGATGGAGTACATTTAAGCCACCTATGACTAGAAGAAGCGGATAATACCGCATGGACCGTCATAATTCATTGGCAGCCTTGTATAAAGCTGCATAGTCCTCAGGCTTTACTGCAGAAACTTTCTCTGCCCCAAAAGACACTAAAAGCTGTTTAACTTCAGTCGTCTTACCAGATCTAGACTTACTAGCTAAAAGACCTCTTACAGCTTCTAAATCCGGCTTTGGAGTATCTTCTGGTAGCTTTTTGCCTTCTATCTTGTCAGCTAGTCTGCGAAGCTCAAAAACGATTTCTTTGGTTTCCATAAGTAATACTTCCTTTCTAAAATTGAGAAAAGTCGGTAAAAATACTGTTCATAATTTGCAGGTCCTTACCAGTTAAAGAAGTAGCTAATTTCTTTAGTAGTTGCGCCTGAACCGGTGACAAAGTCTTACGGCCTGGATGGTACCAATCCTCAACCTTGACTCCGCCGCCGTATCTTCCACGAACAGTTACCAGAGGGTAAACAAGGGTGAGCTCTTCGATGTCGCGTTGAATTGTATGAATAGAAACATTAAACTCTTTTGCTAGGTTTTCCAGTTTATCTTGACGTCTATGACCAAGTACATCTATTAATGCAGCTCTACGCGCATTCGGGCTCATCCTTGCTCACCTCCTTTCCTTATCTCTGGGATAAGATTAACTTTTAAACATTCCACCTTTTGGCATGTTTAAAAAATTTTCTTAATTTTCTTCGCCCACTAGGTACATTTGTTTTTAGGCTTTTGACACACAAAAACTGAAAAATAATTTAATATTTTATTTTTATGCTTAGATATGTAAACTAAATAACACTTTTGAGCGATTTGGCTAAAAAAAATAGACCTAACAAGATTAGCCATAAAATCAGCTAACTTGTCAGGCCCAATGTCAGTATGTCGCATCGTGCTCATATTCAAGTAATATTAAATTTTTCTAATACCTATTTCCCGCTTACACTTTGGACACTTATGAAAGAAGTCAGGAACCCAGCCATCCGGTATTTTTTCCTCTGGGAAGGCTTCATATTTTGTTCCTTCAAAAGCGTCTCCTATCCTTTTATAGCCACAGGAAGGACAAGCTATGCTTTTCTTCCTAAAGAATTTCTTAGTTAACTTTCCTCGGCCAATTTTAATTTTTACTACTTTACCGCACTTCGGACATGTAGCTTCCACACACCCATGAATATCTTCCTTGCACGCTGACAGCTCTTTTGCTGTAAGAATAACCTCTCCGCAACCTTGGCAAACTACCATTCCCCTAGCCTCTTTTCTACTGTGGTCCCATATCCCAATCGTTATCAACTTCAACCGTAACCCGCTTCTTGCAATGAGGGCAATCAATTTGTATGGAGTACCTTTTCTCTGGTGAAAAAGGTAAATCATCAGCCTTTAAGATAGTCTCACCGCACTCCGGACAGACAATATCTTTTGCCATTTTTTGTTACCTCCAAACTTGTTATGGCCCTATTATAGCAACCGAACGTATGTTTGGCAAGTGCTAAAAATGAACATGCCCGAGTACTATCTGCCCCTAGATTAGAAGGTATGGGAAGTCCGGCGTTTTAAATTTTTTTCATGTAGGTTTTTAGGTATTTGACGAGGTGTAACTGCCCCCAAAGCAAGACTAGGACTTAGACAAAAAATTACCGGGCTAGCTGTGTATAACTAGCTCGGTGTTAAAAA